>CANGBE010000040.1 GCA_947451875.1 Sphingomonadaceae bacterium
CCACTTTCGTTAACCACGCGCATGACGATCTGCTCGAAACTCTGATCGAAACCGGGATTTTTGGGTTGGCGGCAATCCTGCTGTTTATCGGTTGGTACTTGCCGCGCATCTGGGCTTTGTGGGCCGGTGCACGGCGCAATGTCATTCCGTTAGCCGCCAGTCTGGTGATCGGCGTCGAGTTGCTGCACAGCCTCGTTGACTATCCGCTGCGCACCGCGGCGATGAGCTCGGTGATGGCCGTCGCCTGCGTCCTGCTCATCCGCGCGCCCGATGCCCCGCGTAGCCGCGGACGCGGCAAGGGCAAGCCTGCTCGCCCCGCCGACAAAGGCAAGCCGCGCGACATGATCCGGATCTAGGAATTCAGGCTAGAGTAACGTCCGGCGCGTCTTCGCGCTTCATTCCGATCACGTTGTAGCCGGCATCGACATGGTGAATCTCGCCGGTAACGCCTGATGACAGGTCGGACAGCATATAGAGCCCGGCCCCGCCAACATCCTCGATGGTGACATTGCGGCCCATCGGCGCGTTGAGTTCGTTCCATTTCAGGATCAGGTTGAAATCGCCAATCCCCGAAGCCGCCAGCGTGCGGATCGGCCCGGCCGAGATGGCGTTAACGCGGATATTGTCGCGGCCAAGATCGGCAGCCAGATACTTCACGCTCGTTTCAAGCGCCGACTTGGCAACGCCCATCACGTTGTAATGCGGGATCACCTTTTCCGCGCCGTAATAGGTTAGTGTCAGGATCGATCCGCCTTCAGGCATCATCGGCGCGGCGCGCTGGGCAACTGCGGTCAGCGAATAGACCGAGACGTTCATCGTATTGAGGAAATTGTCGAGGCTGGTGTCCGAATAACGGCCGCGCAGCTCGTTCTTGTCCGAAGCGCCAACGGCATGAACCAGGAAATCAATCGTTGACCAGCGCGCGGCCAGTGCAGCGAAAGCCTCATCGAGTGAAGCCATATCGGCGACGTCGCAAGGAAACACGAAATCGCTGCCCAGTTGCTCCGCCAGCGGGCGACAGCGCTTTTCGATGGCTGCGTTGGGATAAGTGAAGGCCATTTCCGCCCCCGCCTCGTGCAGCTTTTGGGCAATCCCCCATGCCAGCGACTTGTCATTCGCCAGCCCCATGATCAGGCCGCGTTTGCCTGCCATCAATCCCGTCATTCTTGCTCAACCTTGTTTATGTTCGTCACTTCGCGTGAATTTTCATCCGCGCGTCCGATCGCCCCACGCTCTTCCGGACTCTCAACCAGCGCGGCGTTGAGTTCGGCTCCAATTACCAGTCCTAATCCCACTAGCCAGAAAAAGAAAAGGGCGATCATCACACCGGCCAGACTGCCATAGGTCAGATCGTAGTGGAAAAGCGAGCGGAGCACCCACGGAAGCGCCACCGAAACCGCTACCCACCAAAGCGTAACGAAAAGCGCTCCGGGCCATTTTGGGAAAGCTCGCCCGCTGTATGCGGCAGGGGTCAGGGACAGGAACAGGAGGTGCAGCGAGAGATATAGTATCAAGGCAGGCCCCACCCGCCCCAAGGCTATGCGGCCTAGCAGTTCGCCAGCGCGCGGAGACCAAGCTACAATCACCTGCTCCAATGCGCCTAGCGCAACCTGTGCGGTGAGTGAAAACAACAGGGCGATAACGGCGACCATAATGATGCCGGTCGAAATCAGTCGGTGGCGCCAGAACGCCACGGTGCGCGGCGTGCCATAGGCGCGTCGAAGCACATCGCGGATGGTTTCGATCAGGCTGGATACGGTCCACAGCCCAACCAGCCCGCCGATCCACAGCAGCCAGCCTTGTCGCGCTTCGATTACATCGTGCGCGACCGGGGCCAACGCCTTGGCGACGACTGGGGGGACGGCAAGGAGGAAGGCATTAACGGTCGCCTCGCGATCTTGTACTTCGCCCACAGCGGAAAAGATCGCCGCGCCCAGAATGAAGAACGGGAAAAGGGCGACGATAGTGGTATAGGCAAGGTTGCCCGCGTGGATGAAGCCATCGTTCCATGCACCGGTCCACACGCGGGTGAATACCGCGTGCAACCGTGAGCCCTTGCCAAAGCGGAAGGCAAACGAACCTCCCGATTTCGCTGCGATCTGTCGGCGCGCTTCAGGAGAAAGGTCGGGAACGACGAGCGGCATCCGGCTAGCTTCGTCGACCGAGCGCTCCTCCACTCTCAGACACCCAGCCGCGAGCGCGGGTTGCGGGCATCGCGCCAGCCTTCGAGCCGGGCTTTGAGATCATCGTCGGCGGGCGGCAGATCAATCTCCAGCGTCACCAGCTGATCACCGCGCGAGCCGCCCTTGCGAGAAAAGCCCTTGTCCTTAAGCCGCAATGTCTTGCCCGAGCTTGATCCCGAGGCCACGGTGAGCATCACTGCGCCTTCAGCAGTCGGCACTTTCACCTTCGCACCATTGACCGCTTCATCGAGTGTGATCGGCAGATCGACGCGCAGATTGTCGCCATCGCGGCGGAAGAAGGCGTGAGGTTCGATGGTGATGGTGACTATCGCATCGCCATTGCCGCCCGGGCCAGCCTCGCCTTTGCCCGCAAGGCGCATTTGGGTGCCTTCTTCCACGCCGGCGGGCAGCTTGAGGTCGATGGTCTTGCCGTCTGAAAGCGTAATCCGCTGCGGCGAGCGGGTTGCCGCATCGGTGAGGCTTACCTTCAGGCGATAGCTGACATTGTTGCCCTTGGGGGCCGCCCGCCGTCCGCCGCCAAAGCCGCCCGGACTCGGGCCGCGTCCGCCACCGAATAGGCCGTCGAATAAGTCGGAAAGGTCGATCCCTTCGGCTGCACCGCCGCCGCCAAACGGATTGCCGCCGCCGAAGCCGCCACCGCCTCCACCACCAAAGCCTCCCCCGCCAAAGGGGCTGGCTGGGTTGCCCTCGCCATCAATCTCGCCGCGGTCAAACTGGGCGCGCTTGTCTTTGTCAGACAGCAAATCATAGGCGCGCGTCACATCGCTAAAGCGTTCAGACGCCTTAGGGTTGTCTTTGTTGCGGTCGGGGTGAAGCTCCTTGGCGAGCTTGCGATAAGCGGACTTGATGTCCTTCTCGGTCGCCGAGCGTGCTACGCCAAGAGTTGAATAGGGGTCTGCCATCGTGCTCTAGCTAGGGTGATGACACACAAACGGCAAGGCTGTGGTGGCGCGGATCGTTATAAGTGTCTAATGAGACTGTTATGTCAGACGAAGCAAACACCATCATTGGTGAAAACCCTTTCGCACTGTTCGACGAGTGGTTTGCTGAAGCCAAACGCCACGAACCTAACGATCCAGACGGAGTCGCGCTGGCAACGGCCACGTCGGGGGCCGCGCCGTCGCTGCGAATGGTCTTGCTTAAAGGGCACGGGCCGGACGGATTTTTGTTCTATACCAATGCACAGAGCCGAAAAGGCGGCGAACTGATCGCCAATCCGCAGGCGGCAATGCTGTTCCACTGGAAAAGCCTTCGCCGCCAGATCCGGATCGAAGGACGGATAGAACAGGTAAGCGACGATATGGCCGATGCCTATTTTGCCAGCCGCGCGCGCGATTCCCAGATTGGTGCGCTGGCGTCCGACCAGTCGCGGCCCATGCCTTCGCGGGCACATTTCCTCGGCCGGATCGCCAAGGTTGCCGCCAAGCATTTTGGGCGTGACATACCTCGCCCGCCGCACTGGACCGGTTTTTGTCTGGTTCCAGATGCTTTTGAATTCTGGCAGGACCGGCCCTTCCGCCTGCATGAACGCCGCCATTTCCTCCCCGATCCAGCTGCCGAATCGGGCTGGTCCAGCACATTGATGTTTCCATGAAAATTCGCACCGTCGAGACTGAGACAGCCTCGCTCAATCGCAGCGCAGCCTTTGCATCCATTTCGGTTGCCCTGTTGCTGGTCGGCTTGAAGGCATGGGCGGTGATCCAGACCGGATCGACCGCCATGCTCGGCAGCTTGGCCGACACCGTGCTCGATCTGATCGCTAGCATGGCGACTTTGGCCGGTGTCTGGGTTGCTGCTCAGCCCGAAGATCGCCACCACCGCTTCGGCCATGGCAAGGCAGAGGCGCTGGCCGCGATGTTTCAGGTCACTTTGATCTCGATTTCGGCGCTGACGTTAGCAATGCGTTCCGTGCAGCAATTCCTTGCCCATGCCAAAACCGAGTCTGCTGGCGACGGCATTCTCGTCTCGGCGATTGCCATGGGTGCTACGCTGGCACTGCTGGCTTGGCAGCGGCACGTTATCAAGAAGACCAACAGCCTCGCGATCAGCACCGATCATGTCCATTACCAGTCAGACCTTGCGCTGAACCTCGCAGTGATCGCCGCTCTGGCGATCGAGCAGTACGCCGGGATTGCCGGAGCTGATGCGCTGTTTGGGCTGGGCATCGCGCTGTGGCTCGGCTGGGGGGCATGGGGCGCTTCGCAGGAGGCGATCACCCAGCTGATGGACAAGGAATGGCCCGAGGAAAAGCGGCGTGAATTCGTCAAGGTAATGGCGCGCCATCCAGAGTTGCGCGGTGTCCACGATCTGCGCACTCGCACTTCGGGCAACCGCGATTTCGTTCAGTTCCATGTTTGGGTCGATCCTGAAATGACTATCCGGCAGGCGCATCAAGTGATGGACGAGATCGAGATTAAGCTGCACGCCGAATTTCCAGGAGTGGAAATCCTGATCCATCCCGATCCCGAAGGCCATGTCGATACCGGCATCGGGGCGAAGGATCTGATGCCTGCCGCCGAGTAGGGGCGATTATCCCTTGGGAAACAGATTAACGATCTCGGTCAGGTGATCGAGCACCAGTTTGCGTTCGTCACGGGTGCTCTTGCCCAGCCGCACTATGGTCAGCTTCTGGGCCGGTGAGACGATCACGTATTGACCAAGGTGGCCGAGGCAGGCGAACAGGCTCGCGGGGGCCTTTCCCGGCATCAGTACGACATCGCCATCAGCCTGCGGGCGGTTGAGCCATAGCTGCGCGCCATAGCCGGTATTGCGCGGGTTGGGGCTGGTCATGAATTCGATCCAGCCGCGCGGCAGCAACTGCGCGCCTTTAACCGCGCCGCCGTTGCGCAGGAACTCACCAAACTTGCCCCAATCGCGCGCGGTGGCGTGGATCAGGCTGGAGCCGATCAGCGTTCCTGCTGCATCAAATTCAGGCACGACGCTTTTCATTCCGACAGGATCGAACAGCCGGGTCTTGAGGTAATCGCTCACTGCTAGGCGCCGCGCATCAGGATCAGGCCGATCAGTGAGTGCGCGTGCAGCGATGTCTGCAAGGATGATTGTCGTGGCGCTGGAATACCGCCACTTGCGGCCGGGCTCAGCCTCGAGCGGCTGTTCTTCAGCCCAGGCGGCCATATGGTCACGCCCATCAAGGAACAGCATCCGCACTTCGCCCGATTCATAGACCGGGTCGGTTGCTTCGGTGTGGCGCAGGCCGGATCGCATCTGCAGCAACTGGCGCAGCGTGATTGCCCCCCGCGGGTCGCCCGGGCGCTGCCATGTCGGCACTGGTGCGCTGGTGTCGAGCGCCAGACGTCCGTCAGAAACTAGCATGCCGATCATCACCGCGGTGACGCTCTTCGACATCGACCAGCCGATCATGCGGGTGTCCTTGGTGTATCCCGGGCCATAGCGCTCGGCTACGATTCGGCCTTCGGAGAGCACCAGTACCGCGCGGGTGTCACCTGCATCCTTGTCAGTGAACAATGCGTCAACAGCGCGGGCCAGCGCTATGCGCGGAACGCCCGGTTCCTTGACCACTGCAGCCTCTGCCTCATGGCTCAGCGGCGGCGGGGGGGCAGGTTCGCCTTTGCCACAGCTCGCAAGGGCTGGCAGCAAAGCGAGTGGCAGGATAAGAGAGGTAAGGCGCGACACCATGGCGCGCGCTTCATGCACGGGAACAGGGTCACATGGCAATGCTTGGCAGATCAGGGCTTGGCAAGCTGAACGCAGGACGTTTCACGGCAGGGCTAACGCGCAGGCGCTGGCCTTGGGTGACGCTGGCGGTTCTCGTGGCGTTGGCCGCGTGGTTTCACACGCCGATCATGGGCTATGCCCGCACTGGCGCTTCGTTTGGCGCCCACATCACCTGTTCCTGCCGTTATATCGCCGGGCGCAGCCTTGAAGATTGCCGCAAGGATTTTGAAAACGGCATGGGGCTGGTGATGGTTAGCGATAATCCAACGACCAAGACTGTAACCGCGCGCTTCCCCCTGCTCTCCGCCCAGACCGCGACCTTCCGCGATGGGCAAGGCTGCGTGGCGGAGAACTGGAACAGCTAATCCGCTGCGGCCGTAGTCTCTTCGATCCAGCCGCCGCCGACCACCCGCTCCCCGGCATAGATTACAGCTGCTTGGCCCGGGGATACGCCATATTCGGGCGAGATGAAGTTCAGCTTTGTCGCCGCGTGATCGCCAAACGGGCCATCCAGCGTGACCGGCACCGGCTTGGCCAGTGACCTCACCTTGGCAGTGAGCGGGCCTTCGGGCATTGGCCCGATCCGGTTGGTCTCGACAATTCGCGCCGATGCTACCGCGAGCAGGTGCCGTGGGCCAACAATCACGCGCGAGGTCGCCGCATCAATGCCGGTGACATAGAGAGGCTCCGCCAGCCCGCCGATCTCCAAGCCCCGGCGCTGCCCGACGGTATAATGAATCACCCCCTTGTGCTCGCCCAGCACGGCACCCGTTGTCGCATGGACGATCTCGCCGCCGGTCTCTGCCTCGGGCCGGATCTTGCGCACCACGGCGGCATAGTCACCCTCGGGCACGAAGCAGATGTCCTGACTATCGGGCTTGGCGGCAACGCGCAGGCCGAATTGCTCAGCCAGCGCGCGCACCTGCGGCTTGGGCAAACCACCTAATGGGAATCGCAGGTATTCGAGCTGGGCTTCGGTTGTGCCATAGAGGAAGTACGATTGGTCACGCGCTGGATCGATTGCGCGATGCATTTGCGCGCCAGCTGCCGTCTCCGTCCGCTGCACATAGTGGCCAGTGGCGAGGCAATCCGCCCCCAGATCGCGGGCCATGGCGAACAAGTCCGTGAACTTCGGCCCCATGTTGCAGCGGATGCAGGGCACCGGCGTGCGGCCTGAAAGGTAGTCATCGGCGAAACGCTCAACTACGGATTCGCGGAAGGCGCTTTCATGGTCGTGGACATAGTGGACGATGCCCAGCCGGTCGGCGACAGATCGTGCGTCGCGAATATCGTCACCAGCGCAGCAAGCGCCCTTACGGGAAATGGCCGCGCCGTGATCATAAAGCTGAAGCGTCACGCCAATCACTTCGGCCCCGCTTGCCGCTGCCAAAGCTGCGACCACTGACGAATCCACGCCGCCCGACATGGCGACAACCACGCGCTTGCCGGTCAGTGATCCGCTGCGGTCGCCAGCCAGTTGGAACAGCTCTGGCCAGTTCGGCAAAATGTCAGAGGTAGAAAAAGTAACCATGCCTGCGCCCATACACGGGCAAGGCCGCGGCAACAAACCCGGAGCCCGAAGTGCGAATTCACACTTCTTAACCATGATCAAGAATGGATGAACTCGCTCTTTACCTCACATTGACCACTTCTGTCCTAAAAGACGCGATATGGACTTGGCATTCGATCATCTGCGCATGGATTCAACCGGTTTTCCCAGCAGTATCGCTGCGACTTCCGGCGATTCGCAGCGCAGCCGCCTGCCCGACTGGCACGGCCTTAAGGCCCGCTTCCTAGCAGCGCACGCCTTGCGTCGCGAACTGGAGCGGGCCTGTGCAATACAGCCGGCTGGCGGAAGTTTTCTGATCGAATCAGAGCCAGTCCTTGCGGCAGTACGTGGGATTGCAGCGCGCGAGTCCTTTAAATCCTCACGGCACGTTAACCCTACTGCTTCAGGCAATGGCAAACCCCTTAGCGCATTTGAGGATTACATCGTCGGCAACCCCGACCCGACGAGCGAGGAAGTTTATGATTGAGAATCAGGATATCCGGCCAGTCATGGTCATCGGCCCGCTTGGCGAACCGCTAACGCTGGATTCGCTGCCGCCGCCGAACACCACCCGCTGGGTTGTGCGCCGCAAGGCGGAAGTGGTTGCGGCCGTCAATGGAGGGCTGCTGACCATCGAGGAAGTGTGCGAGCGCTATACACTGACCTTGGAGGAATTTGCCGGCTGGCAGCGTGCGGTGGATCGCTCGGGCATGCAGGGACTGCGCGTCACGCGGATCCAGCACTATCGTGAGCTTTACGAGCGCCAGCTTAAATACTGACCTTAGGCCAGTAACAAGATCATGTGCGGCCGGGCCCCCGAGGGGCTCCGGCCGCCCTGCTATTCGCACTGCAATCAGCGACATCTCGCGCATTGCAACGGTGTTGGTCGAAGCCTATGACAAAGCCGTCGAACTAATGTTGCCCCAGACGCAAGTCTGGGGTGACATAGTCACGTAATACAGTATAAGGCTGTATCAGGGACAGCCAGACCAGCTACAATCAGGGCAAATGCCGGATGAATTACGAATCGCGCATCGATTCTTCGAGTGACAACAGCACAATCTTCGCCAATCCACTCGATGGGGTTGACGATGATGATAGGCGTTCGCGCAAACGCACGATTGTGATCATTGCGCTGGCCGTTCTGTTTTTGGTCGCTGTCTGGTTTTTTATGCACCGAGGTGGGGGTGATTCGGCGGCCGATGGCAAGGATCAGGCGCCAACAGTTTCGGTAATCACTCCCGGAGCGGCAACAATTCAGGGTCTGATCAACGCCAATGGCTCGCTTGCAGCGCGTCGCGAAATGCCGGTTAGCGCCGTAGGTGAAGGTGGGCAGGTCCGTTCGGTGCTGGTTGAAGCCGGCCAGTGGGTTCGCGCTGGACAAGTGCTAGCTGTTATTGATCGCTCGGTTCAGGTTCAGCAGGCCGCAGCCCAGTCGGCACAGATATCAGTCGCACAGGCTAATGCGCGGCTGGCGCAGGCTAATCTCGATCGCGCGCTGAAGCTGGTTGATCGCGGATTTATTTCAAAGGCAGACGTCGATCGTCTCACGGCAACCCGCGATGCGGCAGCTGCCCAAGTCAACGTGGCTCGCGCCCAGTCAGGCCAGATTGGCGCGCAGCTGGCGCGGCTCAATATCCTTGCGCCTGCTGACGGCCTGTTGCTTGAGCGCAAGGTTGAGCCAGGTCAGGTCGTCTCCCCCGGCAGCGGCGTGCTGTTCCGTATTGCGAAGGGCGGCGAGATGGAAATGCTCGCCAAACTGGGTGAAGTTGACATGGCTCAGGTGACCACCGGGATTTCGGCAGAGGTGACCCCAGTTGGTGCGCCCAAGGTCTTTACGGGCCAGGTCTGGCAGACATCGCCGGTGATCGATCCAGCGACGCGGCAAGGCACGGTGCGCATTGCGTTGGCCTATGCCCCTGAACTGCGGCCCGGTGGATTTGCCAGCGCGGTAATCAAGGCGGGATCGGTCGTGGCCCCAATGCTGCCAGATTCTGCGATCCTCTCGGATGGCAAGACATCCTACGTTTATGTCATCGGCAAGAACAACAAGGCCGAGCGCCGCGAAGTTAAAACGGGGCTGGTTACCGATGGCGGCATTGCCGTCATTTCGGGCCTGAGCGGCAATGAACGCGTAGTACTTCGCGCAGGTGGCTTCCTCAACCCGGGGGAGACCGTAAATCCGGTCGCTGCCAAGAAATAATCATGCAAGATAGGCATTTGCCATGAACTTCCGCAACATCTCGGCCTGGTCAATCCGCAATCCAGTGGTGCCGATCATGCTTTTCATCGGCCTGATGTTGATGGGCTTCGTCTCGTTCAGCAAGATGAAGATTCAGGAGATGCCTGACATCGAATTTCCGGCTGCGATAGTAA
>CANGBE010000041.1 GCA_947451875.1 Sphingomonadaceae bacterium
CGATCACGACAGGACTGGCCTGCAGCGGCTCGAGCACGCCGCCGATGCCGGCGCCGCCCGAAATGTGCACACCTTTGCCAATCTGTGCGCAGGAGCCGACCGTCGCCCAGGTGTCGATCATAGTGCCTTCGCCGATGTGCGCGCCCAGATTGACGAAGCTCGGCATCAGCACCACGCCCTTGGCGATGAAGGCGCTGCGGCGGACCACTGCACCCGGAACAACGCGGATTCCGGCGGTGCGGAAAGCGGCATCGTCCCAGCCGGTGAATTTCAGCGGCACTTTGTCAAAGGCTGGCGCACCGGCGGAGCCATATTCCATCACGCCATTGTCATTAAGGCGAAACGATAGCAGCACCGCCTTCTTAAGCCACTGGTTGACCTTCCAGCCACCTTGATCATCTGGCTCAGCGACGCGCGCCTGACCGGAATCGAGTAGATCAAGTGCGGCATCGACGATCTTGCGAACGTCGGCGCTGGCCGGCGTTACGCTATCACGAGCTTCAAAGGCGGCTTCGATCTGGGCTTCGAGGTCTGACATCTGGGCTTTCCCGGGCAAAATGAGCAATTCCCGGCGCGCCTAGAGCGCGCACGCGCATCCGGCAAGCGGTTCGACGAATACGGCTGGCATGGGATTTAGAATTGGGCAATGACTAAGGCTTAGGATCGGGACAGAAAAGGAGTGGGCATGGTCGCAAAGTGCTCCGCATTCAGACCGCGAAAGGCAATGCTGCGGGCAACCGCGCTCGCCTTGGTGCTTGCTCTGCAGGGCTGCGGGGATAGCGGCGGGGTTAGCTCAACACCTACCCCCACGCCACCGCCCACCCCGACTCCAAGCCCTACGCCTACACCTGCCGCCGTGTTAGATAGCAGCGAATATCGCCGCGCAACCGGACCCTCCCAAGAAAATGTCATCCCCGCATGGCAGCTTGGCGCAACAGGGGCAGGGGTGACGCTCGCCATTATCGACAGCGGGATCGACACAGCCAACCCTGAATTTGCCGGACGGATTGCCGCCAGCTCTGCCGACCTTGCCGGCAGCCGCGGTCTGATAAACGCCGATTCCAGCCATGGAACGCAGGTCGCGCTGGCCGCTGCAGCTGCGCGAGACGGGACTGGGATCGTCGGCATTGCCTATGGTGCAACGATCCAGATGCTGCGGGTGGATGATCCCGGTTCCTGCGCGAAAGCCGACGGATGCTCGTTCTTCGATTCGAAGATTGCCGCTGGGATTGATGCTGCGGTTACTGGCGGGGCAAAGGTGATCAACCTGTCGCTAGGGGGATCGCCGCCAAACCAGACAGTAGTCAATGCCGTGGCCCGCGCTGCGGTAGCTGGGGTAGTGATCGTGGTTTCAGCCGGAAACGACGGCGTTTCGAGCACGACAAACCCCGATACTTTTGCCGTGGGTTTAAGGGCTGCGGGCAACGGCAATGTTATCATCGCCGGATCGGTGGGCGATACCAACACCATCTCCAGCTTCTCCAACGAGGCGGGGAGCGAGCAGCAGTGGTATCTGATGGCGCGCGGGGAACGCGTTTGCTGCGTCTATGAAAACGGTGCGATCAAGGTAACTGTAACGAACGGCCAGAACTTTGTGACCGTGGTTTCCGGTACCAGCTTTTCTGCCCCGCAGATCACCGGCGCGGTCGCGCTGCTGCGGCAGTATTTTCCTAATCTCACCGCCGTGCAGGTTGTCGACCTGTTGCTTCGCACCGCCACAGATCTGGGAGCGGCGGGGGCCGATACGATCTATGGCCGGGGGTTGATGAACATTGGCGCGGCCTTTGCCCCGCAAGGCTCAGCCAGTCTGGCGGGCAACAGCTCTGCGTTGTTATCGCTTTCGGGCGGATCGCTGGTCACTTCGGCAGCGATGGGCGACGCGGTGAAGCGGTCTGCGCTGCAGGCCGTCATTCTCGATGCCTACAACCGCGCCTACACGGTCGACCTTGGGCTGAAGAACGCGCAGATATCGCCTCGGCTGACCTCGGCGCTGATGGGGCGCGGGTATGTGGCCACGGGCGATATAGGCGGGCTGTCTTTGGCCTTTTCGCTCGATCACTCCGCGCCGAACCAGCCCTTGCACCTCAGCCAGCAGGATGCGCGGGCTGCGCGGGTTCTGGCGGCAAAGGTTCTCGCGCATCTCTCACCGCAGGCGCTCATGGGCTTTACCTATGACATGGGGGCAGAGGACATGGTCAGGCAGATGCAGGGTCAGAGCGGTCCGGCATTCATGATAGCCGTCGATCCCGCCGATGACATCGGCTTTGCCCGCCGAAGCATGACAGCGATGGCTCTGAATTACCGTGTGGGCGGCTGGGGGCTGACTGCCCATTCCGAAAGCGGACGGGTTTCGCCGGGAACGATCGAGCAGTGGACGAGCGGGCCGTTCTCGCCGCGCGGGCATGACCGGTATTTCCGCTTTGGCCTGTCCGCCGACCGCCACTTCGGCCCAGTGCAGATGAGCCTTGGTGCAGCGTGGCTGCGTGAAGATCGCACTATTCTTGGCGCGCAGCTGGCTTCTGGCCTTGGCGGCAATGGCGCGAACTCTGTCTTTGTCGATGCAAGCGCGGGCGTTGATCTTGGTCCTCGCTGGCGTATGGGCGCATCGGCGCGGCAGGGCTGGACGCGGGCGCGGACGGGCGGAACGCTGGCCGACGGATCCAGCTTTGCCAGCAATGCCTGGGCGCTTGATCTATCGCGCTCAGGCCTGTTCCAGCGGGGAGACAGCCTGTCTTTCCGCATTTCGCAGCCGCTCAGGGTCAGCAATGGCGGGCTCAGCTTTGTGCTGCCGACGAGCTACAGCTATGAAACGCTGGGCGTCGGCCAATCGCTGCGCCGCGTGAACCTCTCGCCCAAAGGCCGCGAGATTGATCGCGAGCTGGCATGGCGCGGGATGCTGGGCGGCGGCACGATCACCGCGAGCCTCTATCTCCGCAGTGATCCCGGCCACTATGCCGATGTGCCTGACGATTACGGGCTGGGGCTGAGCTGGGGTGTGGATTTCTGACACGTCTCGCCAGCTTGCGCTGCCCCTAATCCTTCGCCAATCTCGACGCCAGAGGAGAAGCCCATGGATATCGCCAGCCTGTTTTCGCTGCAGGGCCGCACTGCGCTTGTAACCGGCGGATCGCGCGGGATCGGGCGGATGATCGCCGAGGGCTTTCTTGGCGCAGGTGCGGCGCGGGTTTATATCACCGCGCGCAAGGTCGCCGAGGTGGAGGCGACCGCGGCGGAACTGGGCGAGCGGTGCATTGCCCTGCCGGGCGACATCGCCACGATGGCCGGGATCGAGGCACTGGTTGCAGAGGTTTCAGCGCGCGAGGAAAGCCTTGATATTCTGGTCAACAATGCCGGTGTCGCATGGGGCGCACCCTTCGACATCTTACCCGAGGACGGCTGGGACAAGGTGATGGACCTTAACGTCAAGACGCCGTTCTACCTCACCCAGAAACTCGCCCCGCTGCTGCGCAAGGCGGCAAGTGCGGCGCAGCCCGCCAAGGTGATCATGATCGCCTCGGTCGATGGCATCCGGCTCAATCCGTGGGAAACCTATCCCTATCAGGCGAGCAAGGCGGCGCTGATCCACCTCACCCGGCGCATGGCGGCGCGGCTGGCATCTGAGCATATCGCCGTCACCGGCATCGCGCCGGGCATGTTCGCCAGCAAAATGAACCGCGCCGCCGACCACGCGCCAAACAAGGTCGCCAAGCAGATCCCGATTGGCCGTGTTGGCGCGGACGAAGACATGGCTGCCGCAGCCATCTACCTCGCCAGCCGGGCGGGGGACTATGTGGTGGGCGAAACGATCACCGTTGATGGTGGCTGGGTGAATGCCTGGTTGCCGGGGGATTTTGTTGGGCCTGGCGGAGAGCAGCCTACCCCATCAACCCGCGCACAAACCCGATCAGCCCGGTCTGCCGCTGCAGCCGCATCCGCTCCGCCGCCAGAATCTGCACCACCTTGGCGAAACACACATCGATGTCATCGTTGACCACGACATAGTCATAGCCATCCCAGTGGCTGATCTCGCCGCGGGCGCGGTCCATACGGGCTTTGATCACTTCGGCGCTGTCAGTCCCGCGGCCATTGAGGCGGCGTTGCAGTTCGTCAATGCTCGGCGGGAGCAGGAACACGCGGACGACGTCCTGCTGGTCCTTCTGGTAAAGCTGCTGGGTGCCCTGCCAGTCGATGTCGAACAGGAAGTCCTGTCCCGCCTTAAGTCCTGCACGGATATGGGCCTTGGGCGTGCCATAGCCGTGGCCGAATACCGTGGCCCATTCGTAGAATTCGTCGTCGGCGACCATGCGATCGTATTCTGCCTGATCGACGAAGTAGTAGTCCTTGCCGTCGACCTCACCGGGCCGCATCGGGCGGGTGGTTACCGAAACCGAGAGCTTGATCTCGCCATCTTCGGCGAGCAGCCGCCGGGCAATGGTGGTCTTTCCCGCGCCCGAGGGCGAGGAGAGGATGAACATCAGGCCGCGGCGGTGCAGGGCGTCCGCGCCGCTCACTTACCCTCATCCTTCACAGGTGCCAGCAGTGGCGATTCCACTTGCGCCTCGGCGATGATCTTCTTGGCCTTGCGCTTGTCATGCAGCGTCTTGGCGATCAGCCCGCCGGTGACGACGATTGCACCGGGCACCGACCTTGTGGCAATCCGAATTAACGCGGCACCAGCAATCTTGCCTAGCAGGCTGCTCTTGCCTTTGGGCACTGCCGAATCGATCCGGCCGACGGCGTGGTTAAGCAGTTTGCCGCCGCTCTGGCGGGCGATCTTGGTCAGCAGGCTGTCGGCCATGGGAATGCCTCCCTACTTCTTGCGCCCGAAATCAACCGAAACGACGTTTGAGCCATCCTCGGTGCGAACAGCGGGATCGCTGCTGGCGGGCGAATCATTCTCGGCATCTTCGTGCGGTTCCGGGGCGAGATCGGCGACGGTCGCCTGGAATTGCAGCCCGAAATCAACCGCCGGATCAACAAATGCGGTGATCGCCGCATAGGGAATGACCAACTTGGCAGGAACCTGATTGAAGGTGAGGCCGACCGAGAAATGGTCGTCCTCAACCACCAGATCCCAGAATTTGTTCTGCAGGACGATGGTCATCTCGTCGGGGAAACGCTCGCGCAGATGGGTGGGAATGCTGACATCCGCCGCGCCGGTCTTGAAAGTGATGTAGAAGTGGTGGTTGCCCGGCAGAACGCTGCCTTCGGCGACAACCTGGCCCAGCACCCGGCCCACTACGGCGCGCAGCGCCTCTTGCACGATTTCGTCATAGGGGATCAGGCTGTCAGGTGCATCGGTCATGATGGCTCTCAAGTGGCGTGGGGGGGCGCGAGGGTCAAGGGGCAATTCCCGAGCATGACAGGGGATTGTGGAAACCTTATTTCACGCGGAGGCGCGGAGGCGCGGAGGAGAAAGCATTCGCCGCGGGCGCTTTGGCGCTATGACTGGCTGGGTTTATGGCGAGGCTTGATTGATATTCGGCAAAGCCGCGAGGGTAAATCCTCCGCGTCTCCGCGCCTCCGCGTGAACCCTATCAACTCACGTTGATTCCCGCCCCATCCCGTCTATAGGCGCGGGGCAACAAGGATTGAATCCCATGCGCACTGCTTCGATCACCCGCAAGACTGCCGAAACCGACATCGCGGTTGCCGTGAACCTTGATGGCACTGGCGCCTATGACGTTTCCACCGGGATCGGTTTTCTCGATCACATGATCGAACAGTTCAGCCGCCACTCGCTGATCGACATTACCTGCAAGATCAACGGCGATCTGCACGTTGACCAGCACCACACCACCGAAGACAGCGCGATCGCCATCGGCCAGTGCATCGTTCAGGCGCTGGGCGACAAGGCCGGGATCGGGCGTTACGGCATGGCCTATTCGCCGATGGATGAAGTGCTGGCACGCGTTGTGCTCGATGTATCGGGGCGGCCCTGGCTGGTGTGGAATGCCAAGTTCACGCAAGAGCGGCTGGGCGAAATGGATACCGAGCTGTTCCAGCACTGGTTCCACTCGATCGCGCAGGCCATTGGCCTGACGCTGCACATCGAGCTGCTTTATGGTGAGAACAATCACCACATCATCGAAGGCATTTTCAAAGGCTTCGCCCGCGCCATGCGGCAGGCGGTAGAGCTTGATCCGCGCAAGGGCGGGGCGATCCCCAGCACCAAGGGTGTGTTGGGCAGCGGCTCGCTGGATGATGCCAAGGCCTGACATGCCTGCCATTTTTGCCATTTCCAACCCCGTCACCCCGGACTTGATCCGGGGTCCCGCTTCCCGCGCTGCGTCGACGAAGAAAAGCGGGATCCCGGGTCAAGCCCGGGATGACGAAGAGACTGGCGAGGAGCTTGTGTCTCATGGCTGAGATTGTCGCCCTCGTCGATTATGGCGCGGGGAACCTGCACTCGGTCGCCAATGCGCTGAAGGCTGCGGGCTGCGACGGGGTGACGGTGACCGTCGACCCATCCGTCGTGCGCGCGGCAGACCGGATCGTGCTGCCCGGTGTCGGCAACTTCAAGGCCTGCGCGGAAAGCCTGCGCGCCATTCCTCACCTGATCGAGGCGATGGAAGAGCGCGTGCTGATTGGGGCTGCGCCGTTCCTCGGCATCTGCGTCGGCATGCAACTGCTGGCGAGCCGCGGGGTGGAGCATGGCATCACGCAAGGGCTCGGCTGGATTCCCGGCGAGGTCCGGCTGATTGAGCCCGCCGATCCTGCGATCAAGATTCCGCACATGGGCTGGAACGATGTCGCGCTGCCATCTCATGGCCCCGGCGCTGATGTGCTTGATCCGGGCGAGGCTTATTTCCTGCATTCGTATCACTTCGTCCCCGAAGACGGCCATATGATCGCTGCGATGACCGATCACGGCGGCGGCATCGTTGCGGCGGTGGCGCGGGATAATCTGGTCGGCGTGCAGTTTCACCCTGAGAAAAGCCAGTCCTACGGGCTGGAAACGTTAGCGAGGTTTTTGCAATGGAAACCGTGAAATTCCTCCTCGGAACGGGGAGGGGGACCAGCGCAGCTGGTGGAGGGGCACGTGCGAGTGTTCACTCCGGTGAGGTCATGAACACTTGCCTGTACCCCTCCACCCCGCCGCTTCGCGTCGCGGTCCCCCTCCCCTGCAGGGAGGTATTATGATCGTCTTCCCCGCCATTGACCTGAAAGCAGGACAAGTTGTCCGCCTTTCCGAAGGCGATATGGCGCGCGCCACAGTCTATGGCGATGATCCGGCGGCGCAAGCGATGCTGTTTGCCGATGCAGGCTCGCAATATCTGCACGTGGTCGATCTCGACGGCTCCTTCGCAGGCCGCGCCGAGAACCGCGAGGCGGTGGAGGCCATCCTCAAGACCTTTCCGGGGCACGTCCAGCTCGGCGGCGGCATCCGCACGGCGATTGCTGTCGATGGCTGGTTTGATCTTGGTGTTGCCCGCGTTGTGATGGGATCGGCAGCGCTGAAAGACCCGCAGTTCGTCAAGGACATGGCCAAGGCCTATCCCGGCGGCATTGTTGTGGCGGTCGACGCCAAGGACGGCATGGTGGCGACCGAGGGCTGGGCCGATGTGTCCGATGTATCGGTGGTCGATCTCGCCCGCCGTTTCGAAGATGCCGGGGTTGCCAGCCTGCTGTTCACCGACATTGGCCGTGATGGCCTGCTAAAGGGCGTGAACATAGAGGCGACGGTGGACCTCGCCCGCCGGGTGGACATTCCGGTGATCGCCAGCGGTGGCGTTAAGGGTCTGGACGATATCCGTATGCTGGCGCTTTACGCGCAGGACGGGATTGAGGGCGTGATTACCGGACGGGCGCTCTATGAGGGGCGGCTCGATCTGGCGGCGGCGATTGCGATGGCGGAGCGGGGATGACCGTGTCGCGTAACCAATTCCTCCTCGGAACGGGGAGGGGGACCATCCGCAGGATGGTGGAGGGGTACGCTCGAGTGTTCACTCCGCTGAAGTCGGGACCACTCGCCTGTACCCCTCCACCAGCTTCGCTGGTCCCCCTCCCCTGCAGGGAGGAATTATGACAGTCCGCGTCCGCGTCATTCCCTGTCTCGATGTCGCCAATGGCCGGGTGGTCAAGGGCGTGAACTTTGTTGACCTGAAGGATGCCGGCGATCCGGTCGAGCAGGCGCGGGCTTATGACGCGGCTGGCGCGGACGAATTGTGCTTCCTCGACATTACCGCCAGCCATGAAGCGCGCGGAACATTACTCGATGTCGTGCGGCGCACCGCCGAAGTCTGCTTCATGCCGCTCACCGTCGGCGGCGGGGTGCGCACAGTAGGCGACGCACGCGAGCTGTTGCTGGCGGGTGCGGACAAGGTGGCGGTCAACTCTGCGGCTGTTTCGCGGCCCGAAGTGGTGTCCGACATTGCCGAGAAGATGGGCAGCCAATGCATCGTCGCCTCGGTCGATGCCCGGCGCGTAAGCGAGGGCCGCTGGGAAATCTTCACCCACGGCGGCCGCAAGGCGACCGGGATCGATGCGGTGGAGCACGCGGTGCGGCTGGCGCAGCTCGGCGCGGGCGAATTGCTCGTCACCTCGATGGACGGCGATGGCACCAAGGCTGGCTATGACCTGGCGCTTACCCGCACGATTGCCGATGCTGTCAGTGTCCCGGTGATCGCCAGCGGCGGCGTAGGCACGCTAGATCATCTGGTGGAGGGAGTAACACAGGGCCACGCCAGCGCGGTCCTGGCCGCCTCGATCTTCCACTTCGGCACCTATACCATCGCGGAGGCCCATGCCGCGCTGAGAGCGGCAGGTATTTCTGCGCGCGGGTGATTATCAGGGTTAACCGTCGGTTTACCTTACATAATCCGATTCCCAGCAGTAAGTGTTAACCACTAGAAGCTTAGCAATCTGCGCGATTGCGCAGGCTGGCACAGGCTTTGCGTTAACTCTTGTATGGGTTTCAGTCACGCCGCCTCGTTCGCGCTCCTCGCTGCCTTTCCGGCAGTGCTGCTGGCGAGCCAGCCATCGGCGCAAGGGGCGATCACCATTCCCGAGCCGACCGACCTGCTGCTGTTCACGATGGGCGTTGCGGGGCTGTTGATCGGTCGCCGCGCCGCGATGAAGCGCGGGGATAAGGACGGCGAAGAATAGAATTGGTTCCAGACGCCGCGGGTAGCTCTCCTTGCCCCGCAGGTCTGGAATTCCCGGGGGAAGGGCGTCTGTTGCCGAACAGACGCCCTTTTTGCTTCTTGACCAATTTCCCCCCGCCAACCATGGCTTGCAACCATGAGTGACACCTTATCACGCCTCGAACAGACCATCGCCGCGCGCCGCGCTGCCGATCCCTCGGCGAGCTATGTCGCCAAACTCAACGCCAAGGGCTTGCCCAAGATCGCGCAGAAGCTGGGCGAAGAGGCGGTGGAAACCGTCATCGCTGCGCTCTCGGGCGATAAGGCCGAACTGGTGGGTGAAGCGGCAGACCTGCTGTTCCACCTGATGGTGCTTCTGGATAACAAGGGCGTGCCACTCGCCGAAGTCCTCGCCGAGCTTGACCGGCGCGAGGGTGTGTCCGGAATTGACGAGAAAACCGCGAGAAAGCCTGACTGATCAACCGTATTTCTGTGCGAATGCCTCGTCAGTCATCGTAATGTAAATAATCATCTCGATGAATGCGATGATCGAAGGGATGAAGGTCCAACAGAAAATCAGATACAGCACCCCGGCTCCAACGCGCCCCAAGTAGAACTTGTGGACGCCGAACCCGCCGAGAAACAACGCCAGTAGAATTGCGGCCACGCGAGACTTCTCCCCCTGAGCGCCGAAACCCGATTGGGGGGCACCGCACTTTGGGCATATTCGGGCA
>CANGBE010000042.1 GCA_947451875.1 Sphingomonadaceae bacterium
AACTGCGGCCAGTCCACTCGACTTGAAGATCTTACCAACGGCCATGACCGCCAACTCCATACCTTGCGCCACGACTCTCGCAGCGACTGTTGGTAATGGAATATGCCGCTCCCGCTGTCAGGAAACTGAATGGGCCGTGTTGGCTTTCGTTCAGGTTCGAGGGCGGTTTTCTGACAATTAGCGGGTCAGCTTCTTATAAGCCAACCGTGTCGGGCGATCCGCCGCATCGCCCAAACGGCGCCGCTTGTCCTCTTCGTAAGCTTCAAAGTTGCCTTCGAACCACTCAACATGACTGTCGCCCTCAAACGCCAGAATGTGCGTCGCGAGGCGATCGAGGAAGAAGCGGTCATGTGAAATAACCACCGCACACCCGGCGAAGTTTTCAATCGCTTCTTCCAGCGCGCGCAGGGTTTCGACGTCGAGGTCGTTGGTCGGTTCGTCAAGCAGCAGCACGTTGCCGCCCTGCTTCAGCATCTTGGCGATGTGGACGCGGTTGCGTTCGCCGCCTGACAGCTTGCCGACGTTTTTCTGCTGATCCTGACCCTTGAAGTTGAACGCGCCGACATAGGCACGGGTGCTCATGTCCTGCTTGTTGACCTTCATGTAATCGAGCCCGTCGGAGATTTCCTCCCAGACGTTCTTGCTGGGATCAAGGTGATCGCGGCTCTGGTCGACATAGCCGAGGCGCACGGTCTCGCCGATGGCGATCTCGCCGCTGTCGGGCTGTTCCTGACCGGTAATCAGCTTGAACAGCGTCGATTTACCCGCGCCGTTTGGCCCGATCACGCCGACGATGCCGCCGGGGGGGAGCAGGAAGGACAGGTCTTCAAACAGCAGCTTGTCGCCATAGGCTTTGCTGATGTTCTTGGCCTCGATCACCTTGCCGCCAAGGCGCTCGGGCACCTGGATAACGATCTGCGCCTTGTTGATGATCCGCGTTTCGCTTGATTCAACCAGCTGGTCGAAGGCCTTGATGCGCGCCTTGCTCTTGGTCTGGCGGCCCTTGGTGCCAGCGCGGATCCATTCGAGCTCGTCCTTGATCGCCTTCTGGCGGCTCTGGTCTTCGCGGTCTTCCTGCTGGAGCCGCTTGGCCTTCGATTCCAGATAGGTCGAATAGTTGCCCTCATAGGGGAAGTACTTGCCGCGGTCGATTTCGAGGATCCAGCCGACGACGTTATCAAGGAAGTAGCGGTCATGGGTGATCATCAGCACCGCGCCGGCATATTCCTTCAGGTGGTTTTCCAGCCAGTTCACCGACTCTGCGTCCAAGTGGTTGGTCGGTTCGTCGAGCAGCAGGATGCCGGGCTTCTGGATCAGCAGCCGGGTCAGCGCGATGCGGCGCTTTTCACCGCCGGAAAGGTTGGTGACGGGCCAGTCACCCGGCGGGCAGCGCAGCGCTTCCATCGCGATTTCAAGCTGGTTGTCGAGCGTCCAGCCATCCACTGCGTCGATCTTGTCCTGAAGTTCGGCCATTTCGGCGCCCAGCGCGTCGAAATCGGCGCCGTCTTCGCCCATCTCCATGCCGATCTGGTTGAAGCGTTCAACCATGTCGGCAGTTTCGCGCGCGCCGTCTTTGACGTTTTCCAGCACAGTCTTCGTCGGATCGAGTTCCGGCTCCTGCGCCAGATAGCCGACGGTGATGTATTCGCCCGGCCAAGCCTCGCCGGTGATATCGGTATCGATCCCGGCCATGATCTTCATCAAGGTGGATTTACCCGCGCCGTTCGGCCCTACAATACCGATCTTGGCACCCTGATAGAACTGCAGGCTGATATCGCTCAGCACCGGCTTGGGGGCACCGGGGAAGGTCTTCGTCATGTTCTTCATGACGTAGGCATATTGCGCGGCCACGGGGTATTCCTTCGGGTAAATATGATGAAAAGTTCGCGCGGCCCTTACAGGGGCGCGTCCGGCTTGCCAAGCGGGGGCAGGGAGGCTGCGCCAGATCGCGATGCTGGCGGATTGCTCCGGTTGACCCATAAATAAGAATGATACTGCACATTACTATTGTGCGCAGACCCAAGCGGTCCTAACCATCGCTGGGTAACAAGCCGCCGATTCGCGCCAGCAATGCGCCTCAGGCCGGACGCAAGGAGAGTGATGGAATGACCCAGACCCAGAGCATGATCCCCGTCAGCGAAGTGGATTTCGCCCAGTTCCCCTGGTCGATCCCGACCAATCGCTACACTTCGAGCACGCTGGCTGAGGATGAGGGGCGGGCGATCTGGATGAAGCTTTGGCAGATTGCCGGGCGCGCCGATGAATTGCCGAACGCGGGCGATTGGAAAACCTATCAGGTGCTCGACCAGTCGTTCATCATCGTGCGCGGCAAGGATGCGAAGCTGCGGGGCTTCGTCAATGCCTGCCGCCACCGCGGCAACGTGCTGTGCGACGCGGCCAAGGGGCATACGCCCAAGTTCACCTGCCCCTATCACTTGTGGACCTATGGGCCGGACGGCGATCTGATTGCCGTCGCGCGGCCCGATCTGGTGGGGCCGCTCGACAAGAGCGCGCACGGGCTGGTGGAGGTGCCGGTCGATACGGCCTTCGGCTTCGTGTTCATCAATCCCGATCAGGGCGCTGAGCCGCTGGCTGATTTCCTCACCCCGCAGGTGATTGCCGGCCTCGCGCCCTACAAGCTCGACGAGATGACCCCGGTGGGCATGGACGTTCGCGAAGAGCTGAACTGCAACTGGAAAGTGGTGATCGATGCCTTCAGCGAGGGCTATCACATCATCGGCGTCCACCCCGAACTGCTGAAAGTGATCGATCTGCAGGCGGGCAATGCCATGCATGGGATGTATGGCGATCATGGCGTCGCCTGCTCGCCGTTCGAGGTGAAGGATGCCGCCAACGCCAGTCTGGAAGAGCAGGTGCAAGCGATCCGCGATCTGCCCTCTACCTTCCCGACCGTCGCCGAAGTGCTGCCGCTGTTCGAGCAGATGATCGACGCAAATCGCGATGCTGCGGGCGCGCTGGTGTTCCCCGAAGGCGAGACGGTGCGCACCACGCTGCAAAAGGCGACGCGTCAGGTGCTCACTGCCAAGGGGCTCGACGTCTCGGGCCTCGCCGACAACCAGATGAGCGACAATCAGGGCTGGTTCCTGTTCCCCAACTTCTTCATGACCATCCGCGCTGGCGAGGCGACGACGATCATGGCCTTCCCGCACCCATCGGGCGATCCAAACAAGTGCCTGTGGCGCTGCACCGCCTATATGTGGCTGCCCGAGGCCTTCCGCACTCAATACCGCGCCGAGTTGACCGACGTGACAGAGCCCGGAAGCTACCCCTATTTCCTCGCGCTGCAGCAGGACTATGACCAGATGCAGCGCCAACAGACCGGCCTGAAGAACAAGGGCCTGACGCACCTCAGCCTTGTCCACGAGGAACTGTCGGTCGCCCGCTTCCACCGCGCCTGGAACCGCCATATGAACCAAGCGCAAGGAGCAGCCTGATGCCCGAACTCAGAGATATCGCCGAAGCCGCGCAAGACTACACTGGCCTTTCCCGCATCGTGCTCGATTACAGCATCGAGATGAAGCGCATGGTCGATGCCGCCAAGCAGCCGGGCTTTTCCGAAGCCAGCTGGGCGGGTCTTGCGGCCTATGTTGATACCGAAAAGTTCATCCGCGTCGGCAACTTCAAGGAAGTGATGAACTGGGCGGACTATATCGCCTTCCTCACCCCATGGGCCATGCATTCGGGCTGGGAGGGATCGTTCAAGCGCGTGACGGAAAGCGGCAATGTGGTGCTGCTCGAGCTTGAAGAGCGCAGCGAGGTCGGCGGGTTTTCCAGCGTGGTGAACTCGGTTTCGGTCTATGAATTCGGCCTCAGTGGCAAGATCGAGCATCTGGATATCTACTTGCAGATGCCGATGCCTGACCCTGCGATGCTCGCCAATTACGCGGACATCAAGATCAGCGAATGACCGCGCCAGCGCCTCTCTATACCGGCAAGCCCGCCAAGCCCCGGCCTGTGGGGGCGCATGGCCCCGGCCGTCCGAGCCGCGAGGTCGCCGCCCAGCGCGCCGAGGAACTGCTGGATCGCGCGCTCGACCTGTTCCTTGAACACGGCTTTGAAGCGACGACGATCGAGGCGATTTCCTCCGCGCTCGGGATGAGCCGCCGGACAATCTATTCGCGCTATGGTGACAAGGACACGCTGTTCCGCGCCGCGCTGCAACGGGCGATCAGCGAATGGATCGTCCCCGTAGAACAGCTCCGCGCCGCCGAGAGCGACGATCTGGAGGAGACTCTGCTGGGCGTCGCCCGGCTGTGGCTCGCCAATATCCGCAGGCCTTCGGGCTGGCGGCTGGTCCGCATCGCCAATACCGAGGCCTTCACCCGCCCCGAAGTGGCGCAATACCTGCGCGCGCAGATGGGGGCGGCCACCATTGGCTATGTCACCGACCTGCTGAACCGCCGCCTGCGCGGTGGCGCGGCAGTGCCTGATGCTGAGGACGCCGCCGCAGCCTTCATGATCCTGGTGGTGGAGGGCACCGTCCAGCTCGCCGTCTGGGACACGCCCGACGATGCCGAGTTTGAGCGGACGCTGGCCTATCGGGTGAGGCTGTTCCTGCGGGGGGCGTGATTCACTGGTACAGCCTGCAAGCCCGGTCGAGACCAAAAACTTCAGCCTTTGATCACCGTCAACCACAGAGCCGCAGGATTGTGTTTAGCTCAGGATCGAGACTTTTCCCGCTTGGCTGGAGCGATCTTTATCGGGGCCGGGCTGAAGTGGGGATTTGACTGGGACTTTGCTATGGGCACACTGGATTTAGAACCACGACGTGCAGTCTCGCCCGGCTTGACCAAGCGGCGCGGGCTTGCGCAAGGGACAGGTTTCGGTGCGCATCACCCGCTATCTGGTCAGGTGTTGTCCCTTGCGCTTTTGCTGCTCGTGCCGTTTGCAACTGTCAGCCCGGCTATGGCCAGCCCGAACAACGAGCCCAAATTGCCAACGCGACTGGCCGAAGCTGCTGTTGCAGCCAGCGACCGTTTGCTTGGCGGTGCCAATGTAATGGAGCGCTACGGCAACTGGCTTGGCCCCGGCTGGTGGGGCGGAAGCGAACTGGACAGCCGACCGGGCATGTTGGCGCCGGTCGATGATCTCGATGCGACCGCGAGAAAGCACGATTTCGGTTATCAACTGGCAGAGCAGCTCGGGCGAGGCCGGCCGGGGGTCGAAGCATCATACAAATTGCTGGCCGATATCATCGCGATCCGCGAGACCAAGGCGCTCGATCCCGATCCCAGCAAATGGGCTCATCCGCCGAAGGACATCGCTCTGGCGCGGACCTTCCAGTTGCGGCTCATCATCTCGTTTGAAGAGTGGCAGACCCGTTATAACCGCTTCAAGTCGATGAAGCTTGGGCGCGATGACATTGCCGATCTTGAAACGCTGAATAACGTGCTGGACGGTTTGCCCGATCTGACAAAATTCGAAGCCATGCAGCAAGACCGCATCCGCGATTGGGAAAAGCAATATGCGCAATTGCAGGCGCGCAAACGGGTTGCTGCAGCTCCGCCGACGGCACTGAAAGCGGCGCCAGTTGCGCCGAGCAGCCACAGCCTGATACTCGAACTGCCCGGTTACTGGGGCCATTTGAGCTACACCATAAGCGGGGCGCAGCTCGATCCACCAACTGGCGGCGACCGGGGTAATGTGGCCGGACGATCCTATACCGGCAAGCTTTCGGGTAACCTCCTGACGGTTTCGGGAACCGGCATCAGCGACAACGAATCCAGCGGGCCGGGATCCGGCGATTACTACATTCTACAGGCCACGGTATCGGCGGGCGGCAATACCAAATCCTTTGATTACGCCGCGGCCAAAGGCGAGAAGTTGGATCGGCCATTCTCTGTTTCTGTGCCCGTTACGGAAAAAACCACTTCGGCCAGCTTCTCGATCAGATTGCTGGAGATCAATGCCAATTATGGCGACCATGGCTGGGTGGTCAGCGGCAGTCTGAGCGTGTCACCAGCGGGAGCCATGCCAAATCTCGCGACTACAGATAAGAGTTGCGGGACCGGTGCCGCGAGGCAGCCCGGCAAGGCGGGCACCATCTGGATGAAAGACGCGCAGAACCGGATCACCGGCTCTGTCACTTATGACGCTCAGGGCGCGGTAGTTGGCGGCTCCGAAGCCCGTCACGACGCTGACGGCAAGCTGCTCAGCCGCGGTACCTATCGATGCGTCAATGGGATCAAGCAGGAATACAACGAATCCGAGGCATTGCGCTAAGTCCTGGCTCTGGCTTCGCTCACTTGCCGCACTGCGATATGTCGCCAGCCTTGCAGGCCTTCACGCGGGCTTGCCAAGCTGCAGTCTCGGTAATGCGCTTTGCCTCCACGCGCTTTACCTCGGCCTCATATGCGGCGACCTGCGCAGCGTAGGCTTCCTGATCAGCCTTTTTACGAGCTTCGTAAGCGGCCACCTCGTCGAGATGTTTGGCCTGGATTGCCGCCTCGCGGGCGTCTGTCACCGCATTGACAGCATCGTTCAGTGCGGCGGAATCCGTCGTTGCTTCGGTTTTTGCGATGGCGGCCGAAATTTCTGGAGTCTGGACAAGCGGCGGGGCAGCGGTTGGAGTTGGAGGCGGCTGTTGCATGGCATCGTCGAGCAGATTGATCAGGCGACCGGTCGGCAGTTTGCCATCCTGCGCTAACGTTTTGGCATAGCTGACCGGCACGAAGTTCAGGGATTGGACAGCCAGCAGGATGAACAAGGGCATGGACGAGCCGAAACAATGGCTCCCGGCCTTGCGTATCCTTCGCCGGGTTGCGGGGCCAAGCAGCGCAATCATGTTCACTGTTCCCGTTTTCCACACCTCTGCGCAGAGCAAGCGGCGAATTGCCGCTCAGTCAGCCACGAAACCTCGCTTAGATAGGTTGTTCAAAGTGTCGTTGACCAATATCAAGCAGCAGATCCCGGGCATTACTCCAATGGCCTTGTTGACCAGAGAGTATAGTCCAAAGCTGCTTGGCGCTGGCGAATAGCTTGACCCCACCCCCGAATCCCCCTAAGGGCCGCCCCTTCCGGAGAGGGGCTAACGCTTTTCTCCAGATTTGAGCTGAACATTGCCGGTGCGTCGCTGGGGGCTAAACCCAAGGCAATCCGTCAAAGTAACCCGGCGCTGATGGCCTGGGTGGAGTGTTTTCGGCTCGTGTTATGCGCGGCGGGGCTGGTCCCCGTGGTTTGTGCATTCCGCGGGTTTCGCATTCTCTTCATCTGGACCGGCAGAGCCTCCAATCAAGGTGAAGAGTACTTCATGCCTACAATTAACCAGCTGATCCGCAAGGGTCGCGTACCGCAGAAGGCCAAGTCAAAGGTCCCTGCGATGGAGCAGAACCCGCAGAAGCGTGGCGTTTGCACTCGCGTTTATACAACGACCCCGAAGAAGCCGAACTCGGCTTTGCGCAAGGTTGCCAAGATCCGTCTGACCAACCAGCGCGAAGTCATTTCGTACATTCCGGGTGAAGGCCACAACCTGCAGGAGCACTCGGTTGTGCTGATCCGCGGTGGTCGTGTCCGCGATCTTCCCGGCGTGCGTTATCACGTGCTGCGCGGCGTTCTCGATACCCAGGGTGTCAAGAACCGCAAGCAGTCGCGTTCGAAGTACGGCGCCAAGCGTCCGAAGTAAGTTTAACGCGGCGCGGCTCAGGACCGCTCCCCCTCCCGGCTACACTAACGTGGTAGCATCTGGGTGGCCGGGAGGGGGAGCGGGCCGGAGCAGCAAGCCAACCACGGAGGTGGTTGGCGCACTCCGAAGGAGTTAAAGAAAAATGTCACGTCGTCGTCGTCCCGAGAAGCGGGAAATCCTGCCTGATCCGAAGTTCAAGGATCTGATTCTGTCGAAGTTCATGAACAACCTGATGCTCGATGGTAAGAAGTCCGTCGCGGAATCGATCGTTTATGGTGCCATGGATACCATGCAGACTCGCGCCAAGTCCGATCCGATCCAGCTGTTCCATGATGCGCTGAACAATGTGAAGCCGCAGATCGAAGTGCGTTCGCGCCGCGTTGGTGGTGCTACGTATCAGGTTCCGGTCGAGGTTCGCCCCGAGCGCGCCCAGGCTCTGGCCATCCGCTGGCTGATCACGGCTGCCCGCAATCGCAGCGAAACGACGATGGCTGCGCGCCTTTCGTCGGAACTGCTCGATGCTGCGAACAATCGCGGTAACGCCGTGAAGAAGCGCGAAGATACGCACCGTATGGCCGATGCCAACCGGGCGTTCAGCCACTACCGCTGGTAAGCATCTGCCCGGACAGTCACCGCGCTGTCACACTATTGAACCAAAGGGCGGCGGCAATTCGGTCCCGCCCAATGATCTAAGGAAATACCCATGGCACGCAGCCATCCCCTCTCGATGTACCGCAATATCGGTATCATGGCGCACATCGACGCCGGCAAGACCACGACTACCGAGCGTATTCTTTTCTACACCGGCAAGTCCTACAAGATCGGCGAAGTCCATGACGGCGCTGCAACGATGGACTGGATGGAGCAGGAGCAAGAGCGCGGTATCACGATCACGTCGGCCGCGACGACCTGCTTCTGGAACGATCACCGGATCAACATCATCGATACCCCCGGCCACGTTGACTTCACGATTGAAGTCGAACGTTCGCTGCGCGTGCTCGATGGTGCGGTTGCCTGCTTTGATGGCGTTGCCGGCGTTGAGCCGCAGTCGGAAACGGTATGGCGTCAGGCCGACAAGTACGGCGTTCCGCGCATGTGCTTCATCAATAAGCTTGATCGCACCGGCGCCAACTTCAAGTACTGCGTGCAGTCGATCATCGACCGTCTGGGTGCCAAGCCTGCCGTGCTTTACATTCCGATCGGCCTCGAAGCTGATCTGAAGGGTCTGGTCGATCTGGTTCACAATCGCGCGATCATCTGGAAGGACGAGGCACTGGGTGCTGAATTCTACTACGAGGATATCCCGGCTGATCTGGCTGACGAAGCGGCGAAGTATCGCAACGATCTTATCGAACTGGTCATCGATCAGAACGACGACGCGATGGAAGCCTATCTCGAAGGCAATGAGCCCGACGTTGCGACGCTGAAGGCCTGCATCCGCAAGGGCACGCTGAACCAGTCGTTCGTGCCGGTTTGCTGCGGCTCGGCATTCAAGAACAAGGGCGTGCAGCCCCTGCTCGACGCTGTGGTCGACTATCTGCCTTCGCCGCTCGACATTCCTGACGTCCAGGGCGTCAAGATGGACAGCGACGAGAAGGACAGCCGTCCGCCAACGGACGATGCACCGTTCTCGGCGCTCGCCTTCAAGGTGATGAACGATCCGTTCGTGGGTTCGCTCACCTTCATCCGCATCTATTCGGGTACGCTCACCAAGGGCACCTATCTGAACTCGGTGAAGGACAAGAAGGAAAAGGTTGGCCGCATGCTCGAAATGCATGCCAATGATCGTAAGGACGTTGATGAAGCCTTTGCTGGTGACATCATCGCGCTGGCCGGCATGAAGGAAACCACCACCGGCGATACGCTGTGCGCCGAGCGCCAGCCGATCGTGCTGGAACGCATGGAATTCCCTGAGCCGGTTATCGAACTTTCGGTGGAACCAAAGACCAAGGCCGATCAGGAACGGATGGGCGTCGCGCTCAATCGTCTGTCGGCTGAAGATCCCTCGTTCCGCGTTTCGACCGATCACGAATCGGGCCAGACGATCATCAAGGGGATGGGCGAGCTTCACCTCGACATCA
>CANGBE010000043.1 GCA_947451875.1 Sphingomonadaceae bacterium
AACAAATTGCCCTTGCTGGCGGTGGCACTGTGGAGTTGTTCGCCGCAACGCGATAGTGTGCATCCTGAAACACAGGCAATTCGGGCAAACCCATGGCGCGCAAGCATTCGAAGCATGATCCCTACGGCGATCTGGATCGCGAAGAAGACGAAGCTCCGGCGGCGCCAGTAGACTGCTGGCTGTGCGGAAGGGTAACCGGAAAAACTATCGTGTGGCACCACCCGGTTCCGAAAAGCCGGGGAGGCCGCGATGTTGTGCCGATGCACCCGATTTGCCAGCAGACGCTGATTGCGAATTTCACCAATTCGGAATTGCAGCGTTATGGCATGGATGCCGATGGACTGCTGGCGAACCCCGCCATCCGCAAATTCGTTGATTGGGTGGCGAAGAAGGACCCCGATTTCACCGCGCCTCAAGCAAAAAAGCAACGCTGACCTCTGCTGACATCTGGTGGAATTCTATCCGCTTGATATCTGCCAGTTGCTCATGCGCCTGAACTTACCCGTGACTAGCCTGTGTCTTGATTGGTAATTGACGGATACGCCTTCCAGTCGCGGCGAACAGGGCGTTGGCTAGAGCGGGGGCGATGGGAGGTAAGCCAGGCTCACCCAGGCCACCTACTGGCGCGCTACTTGGAACGAATTCGATCGCAATGTCCGGAGTTTCGGCCAGCGAAAGCAGCGGGTAATCGGGGAAGCTGGCTTGCCGCACGGCACCCTTTTCAATCGTGATTTCCTCATGGATCGCCGCAGACAGCCCCATGACGATTGCGCCCATGACCTGCGCTTCGGCATTTCTTGGATTGACCACTTGACCGCAATCTACGGCAGCCCAGACTTTCTCCACCTTGGGATAGCCATCTTCTCGAACGGATGCTTGAACAACATGGGCGCATACTGTCCCGAAGCATTCGACCACAGCAATTCCGCGACCGGTCCCTTGCGGCAATGGCGTGCCCCAGCCCGATGCCTTGGCGGCCGCGTCGAGCACAGTAATGGCCCGCGAACCGGGCTTGAGGTGGCGCTTGCGGAATTCGAGCGGATCAACGCCCGCTTCATGCGCCAGCTCGTCCATGAAGCTTTCGTTGTAAAACCCGTGCTGGCTGGCCTCTACTGATCTCCAACTGCCAGTAATGATATGACTGGCTTGCTTGGTATGCTTCCGTTCGAGCGAGGGTACCTCATAAGGGAAGCTTCCGCCGACACCTAGGCCGCTAGCCTGAGCGAAGGCAGCATGCCAGGCAGCGATCCTGCCATTTGCGTCGAGTACTGCCCGGATGGTGGTTGCGCTTTGGGGGCGATAAGTGCCCTGCGCGAATTCCTCTTCGCGCGGCCAGATCACTTTTACCGGCCAAGGCGATTGCATCGCCAATGTCACTGCCTGACCAATGATCTCTATCTGCCCTGGCAACTTTCGCCCGAAGCCGCCGCCGAGTGGCATGGAATGAAAAGTGACATCGGACAGACTGATTCCGGCAGCGCTCGCGATTGCGTGCCGCGTTCCGAGCGGGTCTTGCAAACCACCCCAAACTTCGAGCTTGCCGTCCTTAAAGAGTGCGGTCAGCGCAAAGGTCTCCATTGGCGCATGGTGCAGATAAGGCGTACGATAAGAGGCTGCGATCAGCTTGCCCAAATTTGCATCAGGCGCGGCAGCCCCGTCATTGGCAAGCTTATCCTGTTCGGCAAATATCGTCGCGCTCGAAACCGCACCGTTTCCCCCATCGCTAAATTGGGGGGACAGCGCACGCAGGCCCTTCAACGCCGGCCAATAGCCAGTGGCGATTACCGCCACGGCATCTTCCAGCTTCACAACTTTCTCGACACCCTTGATCGCCATGGCCGGAGCCGGATCAACGCTCTCAAGTTTGCCACCGCGCACCGGGGCCGCCATGACTGTCGCAACGCGCATCGAAGGCAAAGACACATCGATGCCATATTTCACGCTGCCATCGACCTTGGCGGGGATATCAATGCGTGGGACTGACTTGCCGATAAGCGTCAGCTCCCCTGTGGCCTTGAGCTTGGGGCGGTCCGCAAGTTTGCGCGTCGCCGCACCCTTGGCGAGATCGCCATAGCGCAGTGACTTGCTTGACCCATTGTGAGTCACCATGCCCTTGGTCGTCGTCAGTTCATTTGCGGGAACTCCAAGTCTCTCAGCCGCTTCCTCGACGAGAGACTGACGCGCCGCAGCTGCCAGCACTCTGAAACCATACTGCCCGGTTCCCCGCACTGCTGAAGAGCCGCCGGTAATCTGATGGGCGACACTGCGTGCCAACGCAGAAAAGATTGAATCAGGTAGCATCGCCAATTTGGCCGAACCCATTGCCGGATCGCTCAACAACGCTTTGGCCAGCCAGGCATTGGCGAAGCCCGGTTCAACCGGCGCCTGCTCGACAATGATCTGGTCCCAATCGGCGTCGAGTTCGTCCGCTGCCATCTGTGCCAATGCGGTGGCGCTACCGGTGCCCATGTCGACGTGCGGGGTAAAAATGGTGACGCGACTGTCTTCGCCGATCCTTAGCCAGCCGGTAAATGAACCGGCCTTTTGAGAACGGGTGAGCGCCAGCGCATCGCGCCGCGCCGCATAGTCGCCGTACTGCAACGCGAAAATGCCGCCGCCTGCCAGCGCCGCTCCGCCGATCAGGAATGCCCTGCGCTTGATACCCATCACGCAGCTCCCTTCGCAGATGGCCCGCCGGCGGGCTGATCAGTAGCAGCAAGGCCAGTAGCTGCAAGAATGGCCTCGCGGATGCGCGGATAGGTGCCGCAGCGGCACAGGTTGGTCATTGCCGCATCGATCTGGGCAGTGCTCGGCCGCCCCACCTCGTTTATCAGCGCCACCGCGGCCATGATCTGGCCCGATTGGCAATAGCCACATTGCGGCACTTGCGCATCGATCCAGGCCTGCTGCACCGAATGAAGTTTGCCATCAGCACTCTTGAGGCCCTCAATCGTCGTCACCGCTTTGCCCGCCGCATCGCCCACGGGCACTCCGCAAGAGCGCACAATTTTGCCGTCCAGATGCACACTGCATGCCCCGCAGGCAGCAATGCCGCAGCCAAATTTAGTGCCTGTCAGCCCCAGTTCTTCGCGCAGAGCCCAGAGAAGGGGAGTGTCCGGTTCGGCTTCAAGCGAAACCAACTTGCCATTCACTTTAAGCCCAATCGCCATGGATTGCCTTTCTGCATTTCTAACCGCGAGCCGCGCTTGTTCACTATCTGATGGAGATACTCAACCCTGGACACTCGCGGCCGTCTTCTGTTGTCGACACGAATTTGATGCTTTGAAGGAGGCACGCATTTGCAATGCTCAGGCACCCGGATCAGCTATCGCTGGCGAAATTATCCGAGTCGATTTGCGCCGACCACAGGCTGGCAACTTGAGCAGATTCCGTTTAGCGCCAGTCCATGAGTATTATCGCAACGATCATGGATTTGGCGACCGGCTGCCCATTCCAGAAGATGACTTTCAACCGAATGCCAAAACTTGGTCACGCTTCAATCTTGCATCCGGAGAGCTGGTCGTCGCCGAACGCATTAATTTGGTCAGGTCGGCATCTGGCAAATTCACCGTACCGGACGATATCTGGGTAAAATCGAAACCGGCCGGCTGAAATGGCGAAGGACAACATGGAATCTCCCGAACTTGCCATTCGTTTGCGCCGCGCCGCTTTTAACCGCGCTATTTCGCAAGCAGATCTTCCGGCAATAGGACAGTTTCTGACCATCAACGCCGTGCTGGTGGCCGGAACAGACAGCGCGCTTCTGTCTGGCCGAAAGGCGCAGGTGCTGACGTGGAGGCAAGAATTCGCGAGCGCCGACCGCACCATCTATACCCGCCTTCCAGAACGGATAGAGCTTTCGGCAATCGCGCCAATCGCGATGGAGTACGGCAAGTGGCATGGCGCCACACTGTCCGGGTTCGATCTGGCATCAGGAACCTACACTGCTAAATGGCGTAAGGTTGATGCGGAATGGATGATCGAGGCCGAGATCTATCTCACACTTGCCTGAGATGGTGGGGCAAGGATCGGATTGGAAATGCGGGAAATGATGACTATGATTCAGCCACTTGAAACTTTCAAGGATAACTTGCAGCAATTACCCTCGGTCGATGGCGTAGAGCGCTTAGACCTCATCAATGTCGATAGCCATGTCGTTGCCAGCATCGAGAATCAGCCGGGCAAGCAAGGCTCACTGGCCGTCTATCAATACCTGAAGCAGTCCTTTGGAACGCTGGATGCCAAGGCGGCTGAGCATGGTTTGCTCGTGTTTGCCGAGCACACAGTCGATGCCCGCGCCCGCCCTGGCGCCCATCCAAATGTTGATCGACTGCTTGCGATAGCTGCGGGTGATAGTCCGCTGACTATCGAAATCATCGCCACAAATCTTTGATCGACCGTCCATGGGCGATATCATCAATCTGCGGCAAGCGCGGAAATCGCGCAAACGCGCGGACGACGATAGTCAAGCGGCGGCAAATCGGCTGCGACATGGCCGCACCAAGGCAGACAAGCTTCTTGCAAAAATGACCAAGCAACGCGCAGACTCAATCGTTGATGGAGCCCGCCTCGAGCCCAAGGATGACTAGGGGTTCGGCAACCTTAGTGTTCCGGTGCGGTCAAGCCCTCATCCCGCTCCCTCATCCTGTGCGATCCAATCGCGAAGATCAGGGGCTTCTCCCAGCAAAGCAAGGCCGTGGGCAATCGATGTCATTTCATTGCCGCTGGCAATCCGGTCTGGCCCGAATCGCCGCTCAAACAGGCGGCGTACGGCAGGAATCAGCGACGAGCCGCCAGTCAGGAAAACCTGATCAATCTGGCTCGCATCCAGCCGGGCGCTGGCAATCGCAGCGTCAAGAGTTTTGCCAATGCGCTGCAGGTCCGGGGCGATCCAGCTTTCGAATTGACTGCGGCTGACCTCGGCATCGATCACCAGACCGGGGCCTTCGAAGTGAAAGTGGCCGTGGTTCTCGCTCGACAATTTACGTTTGATCTGACCCACAGTTTCATAGAGCGCATAGCCCAGCTCGTTTTCAACAACCGCGATCATCCGCCCTATTGCGCCGGGATCAGTCGCGCTGCGTTCCAGCTGCGCTAATTGTGCCAGTGTGCGACGGTTGCGCATCAGGGCAAGGCGCGACCAATCGCCGAATTCAGCAAAATGCCCGGCCGGAATGTCCAATACTTTGCCGAAAGAGCTATAGGTGCCGCCTTTGCCCAGCAGGGGCAGCACAAGTTGATCCATAATCCGGCTATCGAAACTGTCCCCCGCCATGCCGATGCCGGCGGAGCCAAGCGGCACGCAGCGCCTTGCCGTGCCCGGTGGGCCAACTCGCACGATCGAGAAATCACTGGTGCCGCCGCCGAAATCGGCGACCAGCAGAGTAGCCGGATCAGACAGGCCGGAAGCAAAGCCATAGGCCGCACCAAGCGGCTCATAGACATAATGAATTTCCCGTCCAAGCAGTGCGAACATCGCATCATACCGTTTGCGCGCTAACACCGGATCGGGCTGCGAACCGACATAACGTACAGGACGACCCACGACGATGCGCTCGGGCAGATCGTGCAAGGCAGCTTCACCGTGGGCCAACAAGTGATTCAGGAAAATCTGCCCCAGCTCCTCGAAGCGCAGACGCTTTTCAAACAGGTTAGCGTGCTCAAAACTGGCGCTGGCAGCAACGGACTTGAAGCTCTGCAGAAACCGCGAACCTTGCGGAAAATCTAGGAATTCGGCAATCGCCCAAGGCCCGGCTTCGTGGGCAAGTCCGTTAGGCGCGGCGTCTTCCTGCCAAAAGCACAGTGCCGACCGGAAAACCGAGCTGGCACCACTTGGTGCGTCAAATTCGACCAGCTCGGCATTCCCGTCGTCCGATGCCCGGGCGATGACCGAATTGGTCGTGCCAAAGTCGATACCTACAGCGCGCGGCGATGAAATGCTGGCCGGCATGGGTCGGGGGGTCCTCAAAGTAACGGCAAGCGGTCGGCGCCTATGGCAGCGCGAGCGCGACCCGGCAATCGTTTTACCCGTCGCCATGCGCCAATCGCAAGCAAAGGTACGCTCACTGAATCGTGCCCTTCATCGGGCACGCAGACCGGGCCATCGCGACCAATTGCACTTTCGATCGCCTGCGACCCGATCCTTACCTTCACATCGGTTTTTGTCCCAAAATTAGCGGATTGGTGCTGTGCTGAGCCCGTCACTCACATTACCAACGCGATAAATTCGAGTACTGGGGGTAGTGGAATAGTCTCGCTTGAGCCTAACGAAAACGTAATTTGCCAGATCAAATTTTGTGCCAAGGACATACGATAGATAGGAATAACTGATGGGTTCCTCTGAGCCGGATCAAGACCGAATAGGTGCGCCTTGGTAGCGGCGGCTGGGTATAAGGTGTTCTTGCTTCATGATTACGCTGTGTGGGCCGACCCAGCAGGAATCACCGATCTTTGCGCCATAAAGCGGCACTGTGGCCGCAGATAGCGTCGCGCCGGCACCAACCGTAACGTAGTCAATCTTGAGGACGCGGTCCTCGAACGTATGCGCCTGGAAAATTGCGCTAACTGTTGCGCCATCACCCAGCGTGAGCATGTCCGGATCGACAACCTGAGCGAACCCCGGCCCCAAAACCACCCGCTTGCCGATCTTCATGCCGATGAGACGAAGGTAGGCATTGAGGAACAGCGTGCCTTCCAGCAGCTCGAGAACTTGCCGGGCGTACTTGCCCCAGACGACGTAGAAAAAGTCCCAGCGGCTCGCCCAACAAGACCACAGCGCATGCTGACCCGGCTTCACCCGGCCGAGCAGGCCCCATTTCACCAGCAGCACGGTGAGGCACAAAGCGGCGGCGCTCAGCAAAGTCGCGATTGGGAGCCCGATCAGGAAGAAATCCGCTCCTCCTAGCTTCGGCGTCATTGCAGATACGCCAGCAAACCATGCGATCGTGAGGAGCAGCGGGCCAATCGGCAAGGCAAAGCGCAAGGCCTCCCAGAACAGCCGGTCAATGTAGCGGATCGGCGACGGCTCGTGCGTCAGCGCGCGATCAACTTCGACGACTTCACGCCGCGGCAGTTCGAACGAGGGATGGCCAAACCAAGAGGTGCCTGGCCGAATGCGGTTGGCATCGGCAGGGGTCGAAATGCCGATCAGAATGTCATCTGGCAAATGCTGGCCCGCCCGGATGACAACATGATTGCCAAGGAAGGTGTTACGGCCAAGCCGCGTGTCGGCCAGCTTTACGGTGCCTTGTTGGATCAGTGGTCCGCCAAGATAGATGCCATCGGCGAAAAAAGTTCCCCCGCCGATCTCGACCAGTTCGGGCACGACATCGATGATCGTGCTGATCTCGCTGCCGTGGCCGATCTTCATACCCGCCAACCGCAGCCATAGGGGCCAGAACAGCGTTCCGCTGAGCCATTCACTGGCGCGCACTAGCAGGCCGGTCTTCAGCCAGATGCGAATGTAGCCAAGGCTCCAGCGGCTGATCACCCCGGGCCGCACTTTGCCGAGCAAGCGGGAGACCGTTGCCGACCAGAGCACAGTTATCGGAACGGTCAGCACAGTTGTGGTCAGCAGGATTGCCCAGCGCTGCAGATCGGCCGTGGGGTGATAGAGCCAGTGCCAAAGCGCCCAGCTGTCGATCCCCAGCAGGCGGCACAGCAGAACGACAAGCAGCTCGGCCGGCAAGGCGATCACCATGGCCAGCAAGCCCTCAGCAACCAGTGTGAGCTGCCCGTGGAGGGCAGGCGAATAGACCTGCATGCCTTGCGTCAATTCTGGCGGCGGAGCGGCCTTGCCAACGCAAGTTGCGGGCACGCCGTCCCAAAGCTCGCCATCTGGGATGTGCTGGCCACGCGTTAGCGACGAGAGGGCGGCAAGGCACGCCCCGGTTCCAATCGCGGTATTGCCAGACATACCCGCCCGAGTTTCCAGAACGGCTCCACGCCCGATTGTGATCGGCGCGATCAACAGATGTCCGCGATCCAGCTCGGTCAGACGCAGCATCGCCTCTTGGCTCAGCGTAGCATCATCACCAATCTCTAGCAGATCCCAGCCGCCGCGTCGCAAGTCGACACCGCGATGAATATGCACCCGCGCGCCGATCTTTGCGCCCAGACCACGTAGAATCATCTGCTGCGCGATTGTGCCTTCCAGCGTCCGCCAGGGAAGCAGCCGAACTGTTTGCTGCACGATCCAGTGGCGCAGATAGAATGAACCCCAAACCGGCGCGCGCATCGGCGTGTAATGACCTACTAGTAGGCGCTTGGTTGCAATCGCCAGCAAGGCTGCGAGCGGGGTGTAGATGGCAAAGCCGAGCGCCGAGACCAGCGGCATAAGCAGGATGAAAGTTATCAGCCCCAAGCTGGAAACGAGGCGCGGCAGGATTTCGAAGCTGACCAGCCAAGTGGCCGCGCCGCTCACCACCAGCACTGCCAGCAGCCATGCCGCTTGCCCAAGCGAAACCCGCAGCAGCTTCTGCCCGGGCAAGGGGAAAGGCTGCGGCTCTTCGGGTTCAGACTGAGCCGGAGCATTACCGGCTAGCTTCGCCAATTCGGCAACGCTGCGCGCTTCGTAGATGTCGCTGACTGTCACCCAGTCCGTCGCTGCATCTTCGCGGAGCAGAGTTACCAGCATAGCGGCGCTGAGTGAATCGCCGCCAAGATCGAAGAAATCATCCAGCACCGAGACACCGTGCGGGCGCTTCAGGATATCGGCGACTGCGGCCTCGATCTTTTGCTCCATGGCATCGCGCGGGCGGACACCCGGGTCAGCAGGAGCCGCGTGATCGAGTACCAGCATCGGCAACTTGGCGCGGTCAAGCTTGCCGCCTATTGTTACCGGCAGTGCCTCGATAACCGCGATCTGGCGCGGGACCATGTAGCCCGGCAGCACCCTTGCTAACTCGGCCTTGAGATCGGTCTCGCTCGGCGGAGCGCTCGGCTCTTCAGCAACGACAAAGGCGGTAAGCGCTTGCGTGCCACCGGCATCCTGCACCCGGCAACCCGCAGCGCGAACCCCCGGGCAAGCCGCCAGCCGCTCTTCGATTTCGCCGAGTTCGATGCGATAGCCGCGCAGCTTTACCTGTGAATCGATGCGGCCATGGTAGAAGTGGTTGCCGTCGGCGTCGCGGTGGGCAAGGTCTCCGGTGCGATAGATCCGCCCGAATTGCGGATGTATGATGAACTTCTGCGCGGTTAGCTCAGGGCTGCGCCAATAGCCGCGGGCAAGGCCGGGGCCGCTGATATGCAGCTCTCCTTTGGTGCCGACGGCAACCTCATGCCCGGTTTGGTCGAGGACGATGGCGCGGGCACCACTCACCGGAACGCCAATCGCCACCGGCTGCCCGGGGACCACGTCGGCGCGCAAGCAGGTTACCGTGCATTCCGTAGGCCCATAGCCATTCACCAAACGGGAGCCGCGCGACCAAGTTTCGGCGATATCGAGCGGCAAGGCCTCGCCGCCGACATAGAGAAGCTTCAATTCGGGGAGTGCGACTTCAGGGTTGGTGCAGCCGGTGGTCCGGAGCAGTGTGGGCGGCGGACAAAATACCGTCACCCGCTCGTCCCGCAACCAATCGACCAGATCAGGCCCGAGCCGCGCGGCCTGATCATCC
>CANGBE010000044.1 GCA_947451875.1 Sphingomonadaceae bacterium
TGCGTTTGATTTCCTCGCGCTCGGTGGCGGCCTCGATGATGAAGCTGGCCTCGGCCATGGGTTCGTAACCGGCCACCGGCTCGATGCGGTTCAGCGTGGCATCGGCATCGGCGGCAGAGATCTTTTCCTTTGCAACCAGACGCGCCAGACCTTTGGCGATCCCGCCCTTGGCCTTTTCGGCCAGTTCAAGGCTGACGTCAGATAGCAGCACGCGATAGCCGAACTGCGCGGCAGTCTGGCTGATGCCCGAACCCATCATCCCTGCGCCGATTACTGCCACTGTCCGCATTTTACGTCTCCATTGCTGCACTGCGGCGCGGTTAGCGTCAGGATTGCCGATTGGCTAGGGGGTTGAAATCAATCCCGCGCAAGAAGCAGCGCCGCCGCCATTGGGCCGCCCCCGGAAGTTGCCACGGCGACCTTGGGATCACCCGGGATCTGCCGCTCACCGGCCTGCTTGGTCAGCTGCAGCACCGCTTCATAAGCAAAGCCGAAGCCGTGAAGTCGCCCGGCTCCGATCTGGCCGCCACCGGTGTTGAGCGGCAGCTCGCCATCGCGGGCGATGCGGGTTCCGCCCTCGATGAAGCGGTGCCCTTCGCCCACCTCGCAAAAGCCCAAAGCTTCAAGCCAAGTGATCGGGAAGAAGGCAAAGCCGTCGTAAAACTGCACGGTATCGACATCTTTGGGCCTGTAGTCGGTCTTGGCCCAGAGATCCGGCCCGGTGGCATAGTTCGCCATCCATTCGGGCTGATCCCACGAATAGCGCTCCACTGCGCCCGCCGTTGCCGCGATGCGAACCGGAGTGCTTCTCACCTCATCGAGCGCGTCGCCGGCCGAGAGGATGATCACGGTTGAACAATCGGTGAAGCGATCACAGTCATAGAGGCAGAACGGTGTGGTGATCAGCCGGGCCTCCATATATTCGTCGAGCGTCAGCGGCTTTTTGCTGATCGCCCGCGCATTGGGATTGGCGAGGCCGCTGCGATTGGCGTTGAGCGCCACCTGCGCCAGCTGCTCGCGGGTCATGCCATAACGCTTCATGTGGCGGTTGGCATATTGCGCCACCCAGCAGGCTGCAGAAATGGCAAAGAACGGCGCGGTCCACTGCGATCCGCCGTCGACAAATTCGCGCCGCAGCGGCGGGAATTCCTCTGGGCGGGACATGGCCGCGGCTTCATAGACGGTGCGAAAGCAGATGATGTGCCGCGCCTGACCGGTCTTGATGGCATTCGCAGCCTCGGCAATGGCGGAAAGCTGGGCGGGTATCTCGCCTGCACCCATATGCCAGCGCGCCTTGATGCCGCAGGTTTCGATCACTTCATCGGTGCCGATCGGCGAGAAGCCAAGGAATGTGGATATGCGCCCCGGGTAAGTGGCAACGCCGTCAATCTGGTCAAAGGTCAGCCCGGCATTGTCCATCGCCTGCCGGATCGCGTCCATGGTGAGCCCCATGGGTGAACGGGTAAGCCGCACGCCGACTTCGCTCTGGCCGACCCCGGTGACATAGGCTTCGATAAGCTTGGTCATCTCTCAGCCCTCCACTTTTTCGAACAAGGGGAACCAGATGCCATCCTGCTCTTCGAAGGTAACGCGCACGCGGTCTTCGAAATCCACGGCATCGACCGGCGAGCCGACAATATTTGTGGTCAGAACCACACCGGGCGCCCCATCCAGCCGCACGCGGGCGATGACGAAGGGAACTTCCAGCCCCGGCATCCACGCCTGATGGTTGACCGTCAGCGTGTCGATCACGCCGGTTCCGGCAACGGCTTCGGGGCCGACGTTCTCGCTCTGGCAATGGCGGCAGAATTCACGCGGCGGGTGGGTCCATTCACCGCAATCGTTGCAGTGGGTGATGTGTAGCTTGCCTTCAGAACCACCGGTCCAGAACGGCCGGTTGATCGCATCAAGGCGCGGGCGTGGCCTTTTTGGCGGGGGTGGAGCGGCTTTGGTTTCGGACATGGTCAGATCCTGTTTCGAAAAGGTTCAGCGCTTTGAGCCGCTCATGAAAGCGGGGTCGATGGCACCGGTGAACACGCCGGTGGCAAAGCCCTGATCGGTGTAAAGGAAAGTGCCGGTTATCGCGGCATTGAGCGGACTGTTGAGCAGAATGAGCGGCCATGCCTGATCCTCGGCCGTGGCGATACGGCCAAGCGAGGGGTAGGGCCATTCGTCCAAGAAACCGTCTGGCAGGGCAGTTTCCTGCACGTCCATGAAGGCGGTGCGGGTGGGGCAGGGGCCGATGGCGTTCAGGCGGATGCGGCGTTCCAGCCCCAGCTTCACGGCAGCATTGGCAACCCAGACGACCAGCATTTCCTTCGAGGTGGTATAGCCGTCGCGGATACGTTTTTCGGGATCGGCCTCGCACCAGGCATAGGCCTCGTCGGGATCGAAGATCGCTAGCATTTCCAGGCTCTGCGCGAGGTTCTTCTGCCAGCCCATCGCCGCGTCGGATGAGATCAGGGCAATGCCAGCTCCATTTTCCAGCGCGGGCAGCAGGCTTTCGACGAACAGCCGGGTGCCAATATAGTTCACCCGCATGCAATAGGCCGGGCCCTTCACCATCGGCGGCAGGCCGGCGCAGGGGAACAGGAAGTGGATCGGTGCCAGCGCCTTCAGCGCCTCGGCCGTGGCGCGCACGGCGTCGAAGTCTGAAAGGTCGCATGGATAGAAACCGGCGTTGGTGACCTTGGGCTGGGCGATGTCGACGATGTAGACCTTGGCACCCAGTTCGCCCAGAATGCGGGCGACCTGTTCGCCCATGCCCGATGCACCGCCGGTGACGACGCAGGTCTTGCCGGAATAGCCCAGCCCATCAAGGTTACTCATTTTTCTCTCCGTTGGTTCAGCACAGCACGTGCACCTTGGTTTCGGTGTTAGCCCCGCGCAGCATTGCCATAGTATCGGGCAGCTCGATCAGCGGTACGGTGCTGGTGATGATCGTCTTGGGGTCGACGTGGCCCTTATCTATTTCGCGCGCGATGGTGAGAAATTCATCCATGCCATAGCCGACCAGAAACTGCATGGTAACGCATTTATAGGCGGCCATGGCGGGCATGAAGGGATCGGGGCTGGTGCAGAAACCAAGGCTGACGACCTTGCCATAGACCTTTGCGTGCATCAGCGCCTTGGCCATCATGCCTTCTGCCCCGGCGCACTCAAAGATCATGTCCGGAGCGCCGCTTAGCAGTTCGCTCACTTCGCCCACTTCGTCAGGGCCGAAAGCGACAAAGGCATCGGCACCCATGGCGAGGCACAGTTCCTTGCGCCGCGCAGAACGCGACATGGCGACGATGCGGCCCGCGCCCATCACCCGCGCCCAATAGATGGCATAGAGCGCCACTGTGCCGCCGCCGAGCACCAGCACTGTCTGGCCGCGCTGCAGGCCCGACTGGCGGACACCATAGAGGCTCACCGCCAGCGGCTCGATCAGCGCGCCATCGGCCATCGATAGCGTATCAGGCAGCGGCACGGCGAGGTTGGCAGGGAATTTAGCGAACTCGGCAAAGCCCTGTGCGGCGCTCGGCGCATTGCGGCACATCACGTGGTTATGACCGGCGCAGCCCAGGCAGTGGCCGCAAGCACCCGAAGGATTTGCCGAGAGCTTCTGGCCAAGCCGCAAGCCATCCACGCCCTTGCCCAGCGCGACTACTTCTCCGGCGAATTCATGGCCGAACTGGCCGTGGCCGAAATCGAACACCTTGCCCTGCGTCATCGAAAGGTCTGTGCCGCAGATGCCGCAGCGGTGGACCCGGATTACCACTTCGCCTTCGCCGGGGGTCGGATCAGGCAGGTCTTCGATGGTGATGGGGCCGCCTTTTCCGGCGTAGATGGCTGCTTTCATCCGCGCTTCTCCACCAGATCAAAGCGGCTGACATAGTCGCCAAAACGCTCGCGCACGGCATCGGCAGTCAGGCCAAAATCGGCGAGTGTGTAATTGTGTGGGCCGTGTGCTAGCTCAGGCTTGTCGGCGATCCGCACGGCCATCGCGGCGCGCACTTCATCAGACAGAGCCATCCCTGCGAAGGCATAGATCCGCTCGATCGTGCCCATCGGGTTTGCATGGAAATCGCTGTGGACCACATCAAGCACCTGCGCGGCATGGGCTTGCCGCACCGGCTCGGCGCGGCGGATTGCACGGGCCCATTTCTCGGATTCGCGCGTGCCCATTTGCCAGGCGCGTTCCTGCACACGGCCTTCTTCAAACAGGGCGTGGTTGCCAATCAGAAGGGCGCAGAGCGAGGGGATCGCCTTGGCCGGATCGCGGTGGGTCTGGATGACCTTGGCGTCAGGAAATTGCGCGTACAGTGCATCGAGATTCTCGACATGGCCGGGGTTCTTCAGCAGCCAGCGCTTGTCGGGTTCGTTGCTGCCAACCAGCCGCAAAACCCGTTCGAAATGGGCATAGCAATGCGCCTCGCTCTGCTCCTGCCGCCAAAGGTCATAGCTCATCGCGGACCAGCCGCAGGTGAACAGGTTGGAGACGAAACCCTGCCGAAGCACGAGGCAGCATTCGTCCACCTCCTCGGCGGCCATGGCATGGGCGGCGAGCGCGGCGGGCTTGTCGCGGTGGCGTTCTTCCAGTTCGGCGACCGAGCGCTGGAAGCGGGGATTGGCTTCCCAAGTTTCGCGCGGCGGGCGCGGTTGCGGCGCGCCGGTGATCCAGGTTTGCAGACCCTGGAACTGCGGATCGACAGCCAGCAGCTTGTGCAGCGCCGTTGTGCCGGTGCGCGGTACGCCGGTGATGACGATCGGGGCCTTGATGCTATGGGCATCCCAGCCCGGCGTCTGCGCCATCGACCGCACCGCATGGCCGCGCGCGGCGAGCACGCTGACGAGGCCCATCCAGCCGCGCTTGCGGCCCAGCTCGCTCCAGCGCGGTTCATAATCGGCGGCGTGGAGCAGCACTTCCAGCCCGCGCAGGTAATCGCCCTCGCCAAAGTCGCTCCAGCCTTCGATCAGGCTGGCGGCGGCCTCGTGCAGCTGCGCCTCGCTACCGGCGAAGCGCGGGGGAGGGGCCAGCGGATCAGTCATCAGTATCAATCATGCCCTTGATCGTCGGACCTCCGCCAACGATCAGCGTCTCGCCGGTGATATAGCTCGCAGCATCGCTGGCCATAAATAGCACGGTGCGCGCCACTTCCTCGGGCTCGCCGGGGCGGCGGAGCGGGAAAGCGGTGGTTGCGGCGGCGGCATCAAAGCCGGTCTTGGCCCAGTTGGCTTTGGCCAGCTGGGTGGCGATCATGCCTGCAGCGACCGCGTTCACGCGGATTCCTTTTGGCCCCCATTCGGCAGCCGACACGCGGGTGAACATCTGTAGGCCGGCCTTGGCTGCCGAGTAACCGCCGCACCCTATGGTGCCGCCATTGCCCGCCATCGAGGAGATGTTGACGATGGCTGCCTGACCATTATCGGCAGCAGCAGCTTTCAGGTACGGGTAAGCAGCCTGACTGCAGAAGAACGCGCTATCCAGATTGAGCGCCATATCCTGTCGCCACGATTCAACTGGTGCCGTGCGCAGTGCCGCGTGGCGCGCGCCACCGGCATTGTTGACTAGAATATCGAGCCGCCCGAAGTGCCGCACCACGGCTTCGACCAGCGCCTGACATTGTTCCTGCACACGAACATCGGTGGCAAAGCAGAACACTTCGCCGCCTGTGGTCTCGCGCATTTTCTCTGCCGCTGCCTCAAGCCGGTCTGCCTTGCGTCCGGCAATCGCGACCTTTGCGCCCGAGCGGAGAAATTCAGTTGCCGTAGCCTCACCGATGCCGGAGCCGCCGCCGGTGACGATTGCCACCTTGCCGCCAAAATCGAACGTTGCACCCATAGTGCGCCCTGCCTCTCCAAGCCTATATCGCCCTTTTGACCATGCCTGCTGGCCCCAAAGCAACGCCTTTGCCAAAATTCCGACAGAGCTGTCGCATGGCATCGCCGGGGCGGGGCGGTGCTGGCTTGCCTCTGCAGGACCTTGGGGAAATAACGCGCAGCAGTGTAAAAGCTGCACTTTGGGAGCGGGCGATTGGCCGATAACAACATCTTGGACCTGACCGGGCGCGTCGCTCTCGTCACCGGCGGCGGGCAGGGCGCGGGGCGCGGGATCGCACTGGCGCTGGCGGGGCATGGCGCTGCCGTTGCGGTCAACGATTTCGTCCTCGAACGCGCCGAAGCGGTTGCGCAGGAAATCCGCGCCGATGGCGGCAAGGCTGTCGCCGTGCAGGCCGACGTTTCCGACTATGCCTCAGTCAAGACGGGCTTCGACAAAGCAAGCGCGGAATTGGGCACGATTACCCTGCTGGTCAACAACGCCGGGATGGCGGGACCGACTGACCGCATGGGCCGCTCGCCCGAATTCTGGAACGCAGACCCTTCCGAATGGCCGCGCTACTTCAACACCAACCTCTATGGCGTGATGAATTGCTGCCACGTCGCCCTGCCCGCCATGGTTGAAGCAGGCCAAAAAGAACCAGGGCGGGGCGGGCGGATCGTCACTATCGTCTCTGATTCTGGTCGGCTTGGCGAGCAGCGCCTTGCCGCCTATGCCGCCGCCAAGGCTGGTGCGGCTGGCTTCGTGCGCTCGCTCGCCAAAGAGGCCGGGCGCCATGGCATCACCTGCAACGCGGTTTCGCTCTCCACTCTGACCCCGCCGATGGGCCCCGAACAGCTGGCCGAATTCCTCGAGAGCCCGATGTCGAAGGCGCAGCTCTCGCAATATGTAATCCGCCGTTATGGCACCCCCGACGATGTCGCGGCCATGGTGCTGTTTCTCTGTTCAGACGCCTCGGGCTGGATCACCGGCCAGACCTACCCGGTCAATGGCGGCTACTCGTTTGCAATCTAGGATATCTCATGGAAGTTCAGACAATTATCGCTAATGCCCGCGCCGCCACCGGCCTTGAGGACATGGGCGATCCCTATGCGCTTGAGGGGCTGGAAGCGTTGGTCAAAGCCTCAAACGAAGAGGCCCGCCTGTCCGAGCGTGGTGCGGCAATGTGGGAGGCGAGCATTACCGGCTACCTCGTCAACCGGCTCATGGTAATTGACTACGCGAAAAAACATCCCGAACTGCTCGAGCGGCCGATCGAAAAGCCCACCTTCGTTTTCGGCCTGCCGCGCACGGGCACGACGATGACGATCAACCTGCTCTCGTCCGACCCGGCGCGCCGCTGTTTTCGTCGTTGGGAGGCACTCTCTCCTATCCCGCCGGTGAAGGTGGGCGAGGAGAAGACCGATCCGCGCTATCTGGCGGAGCGAGCCAAGGGCGAAATGGCGATGAAATATATGCCGCACATCGCCGCGATCCATTGGGAAGATGCCGACAGCCCCAGCGAAGACCAGTATTCGATGGCGCAGTCATTCTGCTCGCAGATCTATGATTCGCAGGTCAACATCCCGGGCTATCGTGAGTGGTTCTTCGCCGCCGATTATCGGCCCGCGTTCCGCTATCAGAAGATGCTGCTGCAGCTGATGCAGGAGAATGTCGGTGGTCACTGGACGCTGAAGAACCCCTGGCACCCTCTGTTTCTCGATTCGTTGACCGAGGTTTATCCCGATGCCCAGCTGGTGATGACGCACCGCGATCCGGTCGATGTGCTGGGCTCGGCCTGCTCGCTGCTCAATGCGGTTCGGCCGATCTATACCGAGGACATGCGCCTGAGCGAGATTGCCGAGTGTCTGGTCCAGACCTTCGATCATATGATCGCCCGATCAAATGCCTTCCGCGACAAGCATGGCGAGGACGCGATTTTTGACATCCAGTATGCCGCGCAGATCAAGGATCCGCTCGGCACCATGCGCGCGCTTTATAACCGGTTCGACACGCCGTTCACCGCCGAAGCACAGGCCGGGATGGAGGCGATGATGGCCTACAATCCGCAGGGCAAGCACGGCAAGCACGAGTACACGCTGGAGGAATTCGGCCTCTCGGCAAAGAGGGTGCGCGATCATTTCAAGGACTACACCGACCGGTTCAGCGTTCCGGTGAAGGCAGTCTGATATGGAACTCTCATCCGCCAACCACGCTTTCATCACCGGCGGTGCCAGCGGCATCGGCCTTGGCATTGCCGATGCCCTGTTGAAGCGCGGGGTGCGGGTGACGATTGCCGATATCAATGCCGATGCGCTCGCTGAAGTGTTGGCGACACGCGGCAATGGCCTACGCGGTGTGCTGCTTGATGTGCGCGATCGGGATCAGTGGCAGCAGGCCAAGGCCAAGGCTGAAGAAGTGTTCGGCCCGGTCGACGTGCTGGTCAACAATGCCGGGATTGCGCCGGACGGGCTGGAACTGGCGGATTCAAACTCCGAAAGCTTTGAGCGGATCGTGGGCATAAACTTCTACGGAGTTTACAACGGGATAATCACCTTTGGCGCGGGCATCCGCGCGCTCGGCACGGGGCATATTGTCAATGTCGCTTCGATGGCGGGCCTGTCCAGCGAACGGGCAACCAGCGGCGCTTATTCGGCGAGCAAATATGCCGTAGTTTCCTTGAGTGAAACGCTGCGGGTCGAGATGGCCCCGCATGGCGTAGGGGTTTCGGTGATGTGCCCCGGCCTCGTGATGACCAACCTGCCCGCCAACACCGCGCGGGTTTCCGGGAAAGAGGCGCGCGGCGTCATGCCCGGCGGGCTTGATCCAGCCGTTGCAGGTGAAATGGCCGTGCGCGGGATCGAGCGAGGGAGTTTTTACATCCTCACTTCGTTTGATCGCGATGAACCGATCCGCAAACGCTTTGAAGAACAGCTCGCCGCCTTTGCTGCGGGCATGGATCCAGACCTCGCTTAGCGCCAAGGCTTGAAGCCTGCCATCCACGGCATATATCCCGCTCTATGAGCAATCATTCACAAAGCCACGGCATGATCCCGTGGCATGGCACCACGATCATTGGCGTCTCCAAGAACGGCAAGACCGTTATTGCCGGCGATGGTCAGGTTTCGATGGGCAACACGGTGATGAAGCCCAATGCCCGCAAGGTACGGCGCATCGGTGAAGGCGGCAAGGTGATCGCCGGATTCGCCGGGGCAACTGCCGATGCGTTCACTCTGTTCGAGCGGCTGGAAAAGAAGCTGGAGCAGCATCGTGGGCAATTGATGCGCGCCGCTGTCGAACTCGCCAAGGACTGGCGCACCGACAAATACCTGCGCAACCTTGAGGCGCTGATGATCGTCGCCGATGCCGAGGTGATGCTGATCCTCACCGGTAATGGCGATGTGCTCGAGCCTGAAGGCGGGATCGCGGCCATCGGATCGGGCGGAAACTATGCCCTCTCCGCCGCCAAGGCGCTCGATGATTACGAACAGGACGCCGAAAAAATCGCCCGTCGCGCCATGGCCGTGGCGGCGGAGGTCTGCGTCTTCACCAACGACCGCGTGACGGTCGAGACAGTCTGAAATCGATGAAAGACAACCTCACCCCAAAAGCCATCGTTGCTGCGCTCGACGAGCACA
>CANGBE010000045.1 GCA_947451875.1 Sphingomonadaceae bacterium
CCAGTTTTATTTTGCGGAAAGGTGACATCTTGCAAATTGGCGCGCCATACAGATTCTGAAAACGCGCCGGTCTGTCGGAAGGCATCGCCCGGGCGCAGGTCTGGGGATTTACGCGGGGCGGGCTAGGCGGCAAATCATGCAGCAATCGCGAATCCGCCAGCGGATCAAGATTTGAAGAGTAAATCGTATCGGCTCGCACGACCGGGCCAACGGGAGAACGCATGACCTGCCAGCCTACCGCCGTTCCAGCGGCTGATGAACTCGATATTCCGGCGCTGCGTGCGAAGTATTATGCCGAACGCGACAAGCGCCTGAACCCGAATAACGGCGCGCAGTACATTCATGATGGCCCGGGCCAGTTGCACGATCTTTACAACACCGATCCTCACATGCCGGTAACCCCGCGTGAGCCACTGACGGAAGAGCTGGACGTTGCAATCCTTGGTGCCGGTTTCGGCGGCGTTATGGCGGGCTATTATCTAGCGCAGCAGGGCGTCACCAATTTCCGCAATATCGATCACGCCGGTGATTTCGGCGGAGTGTGGTACTGGAACCGCTATCCCGGCATCCAGTGCGATAACGAAAGCTATTGCTATCTGCCGCTGCTCGAAGAGACCGGCTTCATGCCCTCGCGCCGTTTTGCGCCCGGGCCGGAGATCATGGGCTATATCCGCCTGATCGCCGAGAAGAACGGCTTTGCCGACAAGGGCCTGTTCCACACGCTGATCACCTCGCTGGTCTGGGATGAGAGCATCCAGCGCTGGCGCATCAGCACTGATCGCGGTGACGAACTGCTCGCCCGCCACGTCATCATGGGCTGCGGCGTGCTCAACATGCCTAAGCTGCCGGGGATCAACGGCATCGCCAAGTTCAAGGGCAAGATGTTCCACACCAGCCGCTGGGAATACGATTACACCGGCGGTTCCTGCGAAAATCCGGTGCTCGACAAGCTGAAGGACAAGCGGGTGGCCATCGTCGGCACTGGCGCGACGGCCATTCAGGCCGTGCCGTTCCTCGCCGAATCCGCCAAGCAGCTTTACGTGGTGCAGCGCACGCCTTCGTGCGTCGATACGCGCCCCAATCCGCTGACCGATCCAGATTGGCTGAAAACGCTTGAGCCCGGCTGGCAGCAGGAACGCATCGCCAATTTCCAGCGCCATGCGATGGAAATGCCCAAGCCCGGTGAGCCTGATCTGGTCTGCGACTTCTGGACCGAGCTGAACCGCAACCTGTGGGCTGGCATGGCCGCCGATGGCTATCCAGAGCTTAGCCCGGAGGAGTTCATGGCGCGGCGCGAAGTGGTCGATTACCAGATCATGGAGCGCTTCCGCCGCCGCGTGGACGGGGTGATCACCGATGCCGAGCTGGCCGAAAGCCTGAAGCCCTATTACCGCTTCCTGTGCAAGCGACCGCTGTCCAGCGACACGTTCTACCCGGCTTTCAACAAGCCCAATGTCACGCTGATCGATACCTCGGAAACGCAGGGGCTTGAGCAGATCACCGAGAAGGGCTTCATCCAGAACGGTGTCGAATATGAAGTTGATTGCATCATCTTCGCCTCAGGCTTTGAAGTTTCGAGCGAGCTTGAGCGCCGCTGGGGCTTTGATGCGATCGATGGCCGCAACGGGGCCTCGCTCTATGACCACTGGCGTCAGGGCGCGAAGACCATGCACGGGGTGACCGCGAACGGTTTCCCGAACATGTACTTCATCGGCTATATTCAGGGCGGCCTCAACGGCTCGGTCACCGAACAGTTCGGCCGTCAGGGCGAGCACGCCGCATGGATTATCGCTGAAACGCTGCGTCGCGGCGTGAAGGTGGCTGAGACTACGAAGGAAGGCGAAGATGCCTATTGCAAGCATTTCGCCGAGATCGAGTTTGATGGCTCCGCCTTTCAGGCCGAGTGCACGCCGAGCTACTTCTCGAACGAGGGCCAGAAGAACGCTCCGTGGTCGTTGTTCCGCGCCTATGGTCATGGCTGGGATGCATGGAAGGCTCTGATCGCCGGCTGGCGTGAGGCAGGCAAGTTTGAAGGCATGGCGCTCAGCGAATGATGTTGCGATTGAGCAGAAGGATTGCATTGTGAGCAACCAAGAGATCACTGCCGAAGACATGGATCGGGAAGTCCTTTCGACTTACCCGACCGAAGCCTTCCTCAGCCGCGAATATCTTGAAGCCGAAAAGAAGCTGCTGTGGCCCAAGGTCTGGCAAATGGTCGAACGGCTGGAAGATCTGACCGAGATTGGTGACTGGCTGACTTACAATGTCGCTGATGAATCGATCATCGTCATCCGCGTGGCAGAGGGTGACACCGCCGAAGCCTTCAATGCCTTTCACAATGTCTGCCCGCACCGCGGCCGCCAGCTGATTTCCGTTCCCGATGATGTTCATTCGGTGCGCGGCAATGGCCGCAAGAACTTCATCTGTGGCTTCCACGGCTGGACCTTCGATACTGCCGGCAAAAACACCTACATCCTCGATCCGCAGGACTGGGATAACAAGCTGACGCCGGAAATGACCTGCCTCTCGACCGTCAAGGTCGGGGTCTGGGGCGGTTATATCTACATCAACATGGACCCCGATTGCGCCCCGCTGGCCGAATTCATGGGCCGTGCAGGCGAGATCCTTGACCACTTCGAACTGTCAAAGATGCGTTACAAGTGGCGGCAATGGAAGGTCTATCCGTGCAACTGGAAGACCGCGATCGAGGCTTTCCTTGAGCCGTATCATGTCGCTGGAACGCATACCCAGCTGCTGGCTTATGGCAATTATTATGCCCTCTCAAAGCAATACGGCTGGCACTCGGTTTCAAGCTATGACACCCGCGACGTTGAGTTCAAGATGAACGAGGCTTCGGGCACGACCCGAGCCGGCGTCGGCGATGATCCGCGCCGTTCGACCTATGAACTGATCCGCGAGAACTATGAGACGGTGAACTTCGCTGCCTCGACCGAAACGCTGGTCAATGCCGCCAGCCGCCTTGTTGATGAATTGCCGGAAGGCACGCCCCCTGGCGAAGTCATCGCGCACTGGATGAAGTCCGCCAAGGCTGACGATGCCGCACGCGGTGTGATTTGGCCGGAAGTTCCCGGCGATATCATGGCTGAAAGCGGGCTGGCCTGGGGCCTGTTCCCCAACCAGAATATCCTCCACGGCGTCACCTTCGGGCTGTGCTACCGCGTCCGTCCCTATGGCGATGATCCCAACAAGTGCCTGTTCGAAGCCTACGCTATCGAGCGCTTCCCGCCCGGTGAAGAGCCCAAGACCGAATGGGTCAATCCTGAACAGACCGCAGAGAACTGGGGATCCGTTCTGATGCAGGACTTCGCCAATATGGAATTCGTCCAGAAGGGCATGAAGTCGTCTGGCTTCCGCGGGCCCCTGCCCAATCCACATCAGGAGCAGAAGGTAATCAACCTGCACCGCAATCTGGCCCGGATGATGGAAGGCCGTGGCGCGCCGACCAAGGTCTTCTCTCAGGAGTGAGCGAGCAGTCTTGCAGCTTCGGCTAAGGCCTCGGGCGTATCGACATCGAGTAGTTCGTTTGCCGCGCAATCTAGCAGTGTCAGCCTGCCCATCTTGGCCAGCACCGCGCCTGCGCCGCGATCTCCTGTCAGCGCAATCAGTGCTGGATAGACGCTCGCCGGGATCAGTGCGGGCACACCTGGGCGGCCATCGGCTTGGCGGCAGGCGGCTGGCGTTCCTGCTGCGACGAGGCGGGTCAGCAAGGCGGGCGTTATCAGCGGCATATCTGCGAGCATGATCAACAGCGCCTCGGCTCCGCGTGTTTGCCCAAAGTCTGCTGCCAGAGCTACCGAGGTGCTGATCCCCTCAGCGGCGCGGGGGTTGGCGATCACTTCGATGCCTTCGAGAAAGGGCGGGGTCTGCTCGCCCGCGATCCACACTATCGGCAGTCCGCTCGCCCGCGCCGCATCCAGTGCCCAGAGCCCAAGCGGCTTTCCCGCGCAAGGCTGGGCGAGCTTGTCCGCGCCAAAACGCGACGCCTTTCCGGCGCCAAGCATGGCTATCAGGATCGGCGCAGCGATATTGGGGGAAGGGGGCATGACAGCGCCGTGAATGGTCTATGCTGCACGAAACGGCAAGCCGGGAGAGGGCCATGGACCGCGTTGCATCACTGATCGAGCGCGCCAAGACAGAGGCGGGATTTGACGACTTCGGCGCCGATGGCTGGCAGGAAGGGCTCGAACGCCTTGTCCATTCGGCGGAGCGTGAGGCGCATCACACCCAGATGGGCGCAGCGGTGTTCGATGGCATGGTTGTCGATCTGCTGGGGCAGCGGCTGGAAATCGAGAGCTGGTATGCCCGCTATCCCGAGATCGATGACGAACAGATCGTTGCCCCGCTGATCGGCCTAGGCCTGCCGCGCACTGGCTCCACCGCCTTTTCCTGTATGCTCGGTGAGGATCCGCACGTGCGGACCCTGCGCACGTGGGAGCCGATGAAGGTCTGCCCGCCACCGGAAAAGGCGACCTACAGCACCGATCCACGCATCGCCCTTGCTGAAGCAGGGATGAAAGTCCGCGACGAGCGCTTCCCGCGCGCCAAGCAGATGCTGCCTTCCACCGCGACCTCGCCCACCGAATGCCAGTTGCTGATGGGCATGGATTTCAAGGCGCAGATCTTTCAGGCCATGCATCAGGTGAAAAGCTATGTGCACTGGCTGCACTTCGAGGCTGATCTCAAAAGCACCTATCGCTGGCTGAAGCGCGTGTTCAAGCTGCTGCAATGGCGCTGCCCGTCAGACCTTGGGCCGCACACCCATTGGCGGCTGAAGAACCCCAGCCACATTCTGTGGATCGATGATCTGAGCTCCGTTTTCCCCGATGCGCGCTTCTGGATGACGCATCGCGATCCGGGCGATGTGATCACTTCGGTCGCCGATCTCTATTACGAATATACTAAGCCTTTCACCGATACGGTCGACAAGGACTGGCTGGGCGCGGTGAACATCGAATACTGCGAAGAGGGCATGCGCCGGGTGATCGCCTTCCGTGAGGCTGGGCATGACGACGCCTTTTTTGATGTGAAATTCGCCGAATTCCAGCGCGATCCCTGGCCTTCGATCGAGGCACTTTACCGCTGGCTAGGCGAGACACTCACGCCCGAGGCGCGGGCAGGCATGGAGCGCTGGCGGGCCGAAACACCGCGCGACAAGCACGGTTCCCGAACCATTGATCCTGCTGACTATGGCTTGGACAAGGATGCCCTGCGCGCCCGGTTTGCGTTCTACCGCGAACGCTTTGGGATTTAAGCCGCTTCCAGCTCGCGCTTTTTGGTGACGGCGCTTTCCAGCGCTGCGACGAACTGATCAGTTGCGCGTTCCCAGCTGAAGCGAGCGCCGAAGGCTGCCGCGCCCTGCCGGTCAAGCCGCAGGGCTTTGCGAATTGCAACGGCCAGATCGTGGTCCAATGAGGCAACCGTCATCGGCATATCGCCATCGGCCCCGCGACCGTCAGGTCCGACGATGTCGAGCGGGCCGGGCACCGGGAAGGCGGCAATCGGCAGACCGCAAGCCAGCGCCTCAATAAGCACGAGGCCAAAGGTGTCGGTCAGGCTGGGGAAGACGAAGCAATCCGCGGCGCAATAGGCTGCGGCCAGTTCTTCGCCGGAAAGCGAGCCGGTGAAGACGACTTGCGGGTAACGGGCACGCAAGCTTTCCAGTGCCGGGCCATCGCCGACCACCACTTTGGTGCCCGGAACGTCTGCATCAAGGAACGCCTCAAGGTTCTTTTCCGAAGCCACGCGGCCAACGTTGAGCATGATCGGGCGCGGCAGGTCTTTAAGCGCGGCGTGGGGTTCGTGGTCAGGACGGAAAGTCCAGTGGTCGATCCCGCGGCCCCACAGCGCCGTGCGCGGCAGCTTGCGCTGTTCCAGTTCGGCAGCGAGCGTCGGAGTGGAAACCAGAACGGCGCGGCTGGGCGCGTGGAAGCGGCGCATCAGCGGCCAGAAATGCTCTGCATCAATGCCGGTCCGCACCGCCAGATAGTCCGGAAAGCGCGTGTGGAAGGCACTGGTAAAGGGCACACCGCGCGCCTTGCACCAGCTGCGCGCCGACCAGCCGATTGGTCCTTCGGTGGCGATGTGGACGATGTCGGGCACGAAAGCATCAAGCATCCGCCGCGCCGAAAAGCGCGGGGCGAGCGCGAGGCGGATCTGGCTGTAGCCGGGCATCGGCACGGTGGTGAATCGCTGCGGCGTGATCAGCTCTACTTCATAGCCGCGGCGATCAAGCTCGGCGACCGTGGCGGCAAGAGTGCGGACCACGCCGTTGACCTGCGGGAACCAGGCATCAGTAACGAGGGCGATTTTCATGCTACGGCCTCCATTTCGGCAGCAACGAGAGTGTTGGACTTGCTTTCGGCAATCCAGTCGATGATGTGCATATTGCCGTCGAACTCCTCGACCAGCGCGGTGCAGCTCTCCACCCAGTCACCGTCGTTGTAATAGGTGATATCGCCGAACTGGCGGATCTCGGCGCAGTGGATGTGACCGCAGACCACGCCGTCGACGCCGCGCGATGCCGCTTCCTGCGCTACCGCCTGTTCGAAGTTACCTACGTACTGGACCGCATTCTTGACGCGCTTCTTCATGTAGTTGGACAGCGACCAATAGGGCAGGTGAAAGCGCCGGCGCACGGCGTTTACAACGATGTTGAAGCGCATCAGCATGCCGTATGCCTTGTCGCCGAGGAAGGCGAGCCAGCGGGCGTAGAGGACAACGCCGTCAAAGGCATCGCCGTGCTGTACCAGCAGCTTGCGGCCATCGGCAGTTTCGTGGATCGCCTCGAGCACCAGCTCGACCCCGCCAAAAGTAAGGCCGGCGAACTGGCGCAGCACTTCGTCGTGGTTGCCGGCAACGAAGACCACGCGAGTGCCGCGATGCGCCATCTTGAGCAGGCGGCGGACCACTTCGTTGTGCGCGTCGGGCCAGTACCAGCCCTTTTTCAGCCGCCAGCCATCGACGATATCGCCGACGAGGTAGATCGTCTCGCATTCGACCGCGCGCAGGAAATCGACCAGCATCGCCGCGTTGCAACCGCGTGTGCCGAGGTGAATGTCGGAGATCCACACGGTGCGCAGCTTGCGCTTGGGACGGAACGAGCGCGGCTCGGGCAGGTTGAGCCATTCGGGCAAGCCGGGCCGGGCAATCAGCGCTTCTTCATGCCGGTCAAGCAGGTCTTGCGGGGCTTGGAACATCGGTTGATCCCTTGAAATACCTCCTGACAGATAGCTCCAGCACTTTGCGCCGCTGTGACGAATTCGGGTCATTTCGATGACACTGCCTAAAGGTCTTGGACAGCTTTCGCGTGCTGCAGACCGCGCCGCACCCACTGTCGAGCGGTCGCGGGCAGGGCTTCGTATTCATCCCATCAAATTAGGGAGAGGAAGGCCGATGTCCTTCGAACTGAACCGCAAGCTTGCCGCCCCGCGCGCGCCGCTGCCGACGGCGGCGAATATCGATCCGGTGACGGCGGACATCATTCGCGGCGCTTTCGAGACGGTATGTTTTGAAGCAGCGACCCACCTTGGTCGCGCGGCTTCATCACCGATCATCAACAGCTCGAACGAGCGCAATGCTGCCATCGTCGATGCCCATGGCCGGTTGGCGATGGGGGCAATCGGCACGCCGCAGCTGACCTTCGTCAACCAGATGATGGTGCGCTGGGCGCTGATGAACATGGCCGAATACGATATCGGCCCGGGTGATGTGCTGCTGTCGAATGACCCCGATCACGGCGGCGGTCACCTGCCAGACTACTGCGTCTATTCCCCGGTATTCTGCGAAGAGGGCGAACTGATCGTCTTCGTCTCGCTGCAGGCGCATCAGGGCGATACTGGCGGCAAAGACCCCGGCGGCTTTACGCTGGAGGCCACTGACATTTTCACTGAAGGCGTAACTTTCCCTTGTCTCAAGCTTGTCCACCGGGGGGCACGGCGCAGGGACGTGTTTGACATGGTGGTCCGCAACAACCGCTTCGCAACCATCGCTGGCGATTTGGCCGCGATGATCGGCGGGGTTGAGATCGCGGCAAAGCGCCTGTCCGCGCTCACCACGCACCACGGTGCAGATGTGATCAAGGCGGCGATCAACCACTCGATCGCCCACACCGAACGGCGGATGAAGCAAGAATTCTCCGCCTGGCCCGACGGTACCTATGAAGGCACGGTGCTGATCGATGCGGATACCTTGGGCACCAAGGACGTGAAAGTCCACGTTGCCTGCGCGGTGCAAGGTGACCGGCTGATAGTCGACCTTACAGGCACCGATGACCGGCAGGAACTGGTCGGCGTGTGGAACACTTTCGCTAATTCGCGCAGCTATGTGATGACGCAGGTTGTCGCCATGGTTGATCCGACCATCGTCAAGAACGAGGGTGTGTTCAACGCGGTCGATATCATCATTCCCGAAGGCTGCATTGCCCAGCCGCCGCCGAACAAGCCTGCGGCGCTCGGCAGCTTCCATCCGGCCTGCGAGATCACCGAAGCGGTGTGCATCGCGCTCAGCGCCGTTGTGCCCGAACGCGCGCAGCCGCAGCTCTACAAGATCGGTATGCCCAATGCAGTGATCGGCTTTGATGCGAACGGCATGTGGATGGATCAGGGCGTCGATTGCCGCTCGATGGATAGCTCCGCAGTGCAGGGGATCGACGGCTGGGGTTCCTGTCCGGTCAGCCTTGGTAACCTGCTGCTCTCGGAAGCCGAGGATGCAGAGGCCCGCTTCCCGATCCTCAACATCAGCCGCGAGATGACGGTTGATGGTGGCGGTGCAGGGCAATGGCGCGGCTCGCCCGGCAGTCTCAACGTCAAACAAGTACTCGCGCCCACCATGGCGATGGCGTGGATGGTCTCTGCCGATCACCCTTTGCGCGGCATGTGCGGCGGCGATGATGCCATTCCCTATACCAACCATTTCGAGTGGGGCTCACCCGGCCAATACAAGATCGAGCGCACCGCACAGGCCCAGCTGCCACAGGATGTGGTGATCGCCTACCAGCACGGCGGTGGTGCGGGCTTTGGCCCAGCGTTGAAGCGCGATCCGGAGGCGGTGAAAGAGGATGTGCTCGACGAATATGTCAGCCTTAATGCCGCGCGCAGCAAGTACGGCGTGGTGCTGACCGGCAGCCTTGAGGACTACACGCTGGCAGTGGATCACGCCGCCACCGATGCGCTCCGTCTGGCTTTGGGAGCGGCGGCATGACTTACCGCGCCAAAAATTACCGGGTCGGCATCGACATTGGCGGCACATTTACCGACTTCGCGCTGCTCAAGGACGGGCAGGTGGTGCTGCACAAGAACCTCACCACTCCGGAAGACCGCTCGCTCGGCGTGATGGAGGGGCTGGCCAAGCTGGCCGAGAAGGAAGGCTTGGATCTCACCACCTTCCTCTCGCGCTGCGATGCTGTGGTTCATGGCACCACG
>CANGBE010000046.1 GCA_947451875.1 Sphingomonadaceae bacterium
GCCCGCTCCCCCGCCCGGCCACCCATCGGCAGGATATTCTGGAATGGGTGGCCGGGCGGGGGAGCGGGCTGGTGCCGGACCGAAATTCGCTATTTCGCGAATTTCGCATCAGCCCCTAAGCCACAACCTTCAGTTCCTTGCGGCTGGCGTGCTTGGCCATCCATGCCTCAACCACCGGGGCAATGTTGTTGCGCCATTTCGATCCGTTGAAGATGCCATAATGGCCAACATCTGGTGCGAGCAGGTATTGCTTGCGGCTTTCCGGAAGGTTCGGCGTCAGCTTGAGCGAAGCCTTGGTCTGGCCGATGCCCGAGATATCGTCGTTCTCACCTTCGATCGCCAGAAGCGCGGTGTCGGTGATGGCGCCAAGATCGATCGGCTGGCCGCGATGTAGCAGTTCGCCCTTGGGCAGCGAGTGCTTCTGGAACACGTGTTCGATGGTCTGGAGGTAGTATTCGGCCGGCAGATCGCAGACGCTGCGATATTCCTCGTAGAATGCCTTTGACGAATCAACGCTTTCGCCATCGCCCGCTACCAGATGCTGGAACATCTGATAGTGGCTCTGCATGTGCTGCCCCAGATTCATCGACATGAAGCCCGCGAGCTGCAGGAAGCCGGGATAGACCTTTCGCCCGGCGCCGGGATAGGCCAGCGGCACCGTGGCGATCACCGTGTGTTGAAACCACTCCAGCGGCCGCTGCATAGCAACATCGTTAACGCTGGTGGGTGCTTCGCGCGTATCGACCGGCCCGCCCATCATGGTAAGCGTCAACGGGCGGCAGGGGTGCTTGTCTTCGCCCATCAGCGCCGTGGCGGCGAATAGCGGCACCGAAGGTTGACATACCGCCATGGCGTGAGCGCCAGGGCCAATATGCTCAAAGAATCCGATAACGTAATCGATATAGTCATCAAGCGAGAATGAGCCTGCGCTCAGCGGCACTGACTTGGCGTCGGCCCAGTCGGTAACGAAAACCTCGGCGCGTTCCAGCATCCGCGCAACCGTGCCACGCAGCAGAGTGGCGAAATGGCCGCTCATCGGTGCGACGATCAGCAGGCGCGGCGCATTTTCGGGCAGGCCATTGTGGGTAAAGCGCAGCAGGTTGCCGAATGGCCGATGCATCACGATCGCTTCGGTCACCGGATAACTTTTGCCATCGACAGTTACCGTCTCGATATCGAAGGCGGGTTTCCCGCGCGGTGCGGCGGCATGGGCGAAAACATCAAGAGCTGAGGAAATCACCGGCCCTACGCCAAACCAGCGGGCTGGCATCAGCGGGTTATTCAACAATTCGACCCCAGCAGAAGCCAATGCCGAGGCCCCGGTCATCCAGGCACGGTTAAGTTCATAGGCGTTGTATAGCACTTGTGCGTTCCCCGCTGGCTCGCGTTATGGCGCGGCATTGCAGGTAATCTGGCCCTTTCGTGTTTATGTTGCAATGCACAAAAGGCATTTGGGTTCAAAAAAGCAATCTATCGGCTTCCCCCCGCCTTGGCTCTGCGCTAATTGCCGCGACCATGGATAGTGCTCCCGACGCAGGCCTGAACGCGGCCGACCTCCCCGAAACCACTGACGCCGCAACTGCTGCCGAGCCAAAGGCTGTGCGCAGCCTTGGTCCGCTCAGGATGGTGTGGAAGGCCGCGCTGCAATACCCGGCGCGGATCGGTACGGCACTGGCCGCGCTGACGGTCACCGCGCTCAGTACAGTTACAATCCCGGTTCTGTTCGGCAAGCTCGTCGAACATGGGTTTTCGCGCGGCAGCTCCAAGGCAGAGATCGAATACTGGTTCGCGATGCTGATCGGCGTGGTTGTGATTCTGGCGGTTGGCACGGCGATCCGGTTTTATTCGGTTTCATGGCTGGGCGAGCGCGTCGTCGCCGATATCCGCCTTGCCGTGCAGACCAACCTCCTGCGGCTCTCTCCCGGTTTCTTTGAGGAAAACAGCCCGAAGGAAATCTCCTCGCGGATGACGTCGGATACCACGCTGATCGAACAGGTGGCCGGAACAACCGTTTCGGTGGCGCTGCGCAATGGCATTACCGCAATCGCTGGTCTTGTCGTGCTGCTCTATATGGCGCCCTGGCTGACGCTGGGGCTGGTCATCGGCATTCCGGTCGTTATCGGGCCAATCGTCTGGTTCGGGCGCCGTCTGCGCACAGTTTCGCGCACCAGTCAGGACCGGGTCGCCGACATTGGCGCGCTGACTGCCGAAGTGCTGGGCGCGGTCAAAGTCGTCCAGTCGTTCGGGCAAGAAGCGCGCGAGACGCAGCGTTTTGCCGAAGCGGTGGAGCGGACATTCAACACTGCCCGCCGCCGGATCATGATCCGCGCGACGATGACTGCCGTGGTCATGCTGCTGATCTTCGGCTCGATCTCGCTGATGATGCGTCAGGGCGCAATTGGCGTGGCATCGGGCGCGATCAGCGGTGGGGTAATAACCACATTCGTCGGTTGCGGCGTGCTGGTGGCCAGTGCCTTCGGTTCGCTGACCGAGGTTTATGGCGATCTGGTGCGCGGCTCTGGCGCGGCAAGCCGCCTTAATGAGCTGCTCAACGAAAAGCCGAGCATTTCAGCTCCCGCTCAAGCGCTTGAACTGCCAGTGCCACCGCGCGGCAAAATCAGCTTTGAAAAGGTGACTTTCCGCTATCCTACTAGGCTGGAAGTGGCCGCAATCAGCGATTTCAGCCTCACAGTGGAGCCCGGTGAAACCGTCGCTATTGTCGGGCCTTCGGGCGCGGGCAAGAGCACGATTTTCCAGCTGGCCGAGCGGTTCTATGATCCGCACTCGGGTACGATCAAGCTTGATGGCGTGCCGCTGACCAAGGTCGATCCGCTTGAACTGCGCCGCCGCATGGCTTTCGTGCCGCAGGAAGGCATCCTGTTTGCCGCCAATGCCCGAGACAACCTGCGCTATGGCAACTGGGACGCCACCGACGAGCAGATCTGGGAAGCAGCCCGCGCTGCCAATGCCGAGACTTTCCTGCGCGAGCTGCCCGAGGGACTTGATACTTTCCTTGGCGAGAACGGTGCGCGGCTTTCCGGCGGCCAGCGCCAGCGCGTTGCCATTGCCCGCGCTCTGCTGCGCGATTCACCGATCTTGCTGCTCGATGAAGCAACCTCGGCGCTCGATGCCGAGAGCGAGCAGCTGGTGCAACAGGCGCTTGATCGCCTGATGGAGAGCCGCACCACGCTGGTGATCGCTCACCGTCTTGCAACGGTACGCAAGGCCAATCGCATTCTGGTGCTCGATGGCGGAAAGCTGGTCGAATCCGGTACCCATGACGAATTGAGCAAGGCGGGCGGTCTCTATGCCCGGCTTGCCTCCCTGCAATTCGACGAACAGCGGTTTGCCTCCGGCGAATAGCTTTTGCTTCGCAGGCAGGTTTGGTTAAGCCATGGCGCTTGGTTGCGGCAGCAACCAGTTGCCACGCATCCCCTTCTGGGGCGCATGGGGGGACCAAATATGTTCAAGCACATCGCACTTTCCGCCAGTTTGATTGCCGTGGCTTCCAGCCCAGCCTTGGCCAAGGCTCCGGCCCATAGCGCCCAAGCGGCAAAACCCGCTGCGGATCGCACCGATGGCTGGGGGCCAGCTGGCATCCAGACATGGTGGAACGATAGCGCGGTCAAGCCGGGGGATGACTTTTTCCGATTTGTAAACGGCAAGTGGCTTGATCAGGCAGTGATCCCTGCTGATCGCACTTCGACCGGCGGTTTCATCGTTCTGCGCGACCTCTCTGAAACACGGATGAAGGCGATTTTCGATGAATTGGTAAAGTCGAACCCCGCCCCCGGCTCTGATGCTGAGCGGGTGGTAACGGCTTACAAGGCGTTCATGGATACCGATGCGATAGAAGCGAAGGGGCTGGCCCCACTGAAGCCGCATCTTGATCGGATCAAGGCTGCCAATACGCCCGAGGCGCTCGTCGACCTGTTTGTTGAGCCGCAGTTTTCCTCGCCGGTTAACCTTGGGGTTGGTATCGATGGCAAGAAGTCAGACAGCTACGCGCTTTACGTGCGTCAGGCAGGGCTCGGTCTGTCCGATCGCGACATGTATCTGGTCGACACGCCGCGCTACCGCGAGTTTCAGACTGCCTACAAAAAATACCTGACTTTCATCTTCACCGAACTCGGCGAGGCCGATCCGGCGAAGACCGCTGAGTCTGTCTATGCGCTCGAACACAAAATGGCCGAGGCCAACTGGGACCGCGCGCTGGGTCGCAATCGTGACCTTACCTACAACAAGATGTCGCTGGACGAATTCGCCGCCCTAGCTCCCGGAACGCCGCTCAAAGCAATGGTCACCAAGTTGACCCAGGGCAAAGTGAACGAGGTTATCGTCACCCAACTGCCGCCCACGCCCGAGGAACTCGCCGCTGCTGGATATACCCCGGCGCAGGCCGCCAAGTTGGGCGGCGGCGTACCCGCATTGGCTAAGCTGATTGCCAGCGAGCCAGCAGCTGTGTGGCAAGCATGGATGGCCAAGAACCTTGTCGGCGGAGCTGCTGCTGTCCTTCCCAAGCGGATCGACGATGCCTATTTCGCTTTCTACGGCAAGCTGCTCAACGGCCAGCCAGAGCAGCGGCCGCGCTGGAAGCGAGGCATTTCAAGCGTCGAGGGTATGGTCGGCGAGCTGGTTGGCAAGATTTATGCCGATCGTCATTTCCCGGTCGCCAACAAGCTGGCGATGGAAAAGCTCGTCGCTAACCTGCGCACCGCGATGGCTGCAAACCTCAAAGACTTGAAGTGGATGGGTCCCGAAACGCGCATTCAGGCCAAAGCCAAGCTCGATGCTTTTGATCCGAAGATTGGTTATCCGGTGAAGTACAAGACCTATCCCGGCCTGACCTTCACCCCGGGTGATGCCGCGGCAAATTGGCTCGCTGCGGCCTGCTGGAATCAGGAAGATGATATTGCGCGTCTCGGCAAGGCTGTCGATCGAACCGAATGGGCCATGCTCCCCGAAACAGTGAACGCCTACTACAACCCGACCAAGAACGAGATCGTCTTCCCCGCTGCGATCCTGCAGCCGCCGTTCTTCAACCTGAAGGCCGATGCCGCAGTAAACTATGGCGCGATCGGTGCGGTGATCGGCCACGAGATGGGTCACGGCTTCGACGATCAGGGTTCCAAGTCCGATGGCGCAGGTAACCTGCGTGACTGGTGGACTGCCGACGACAAGGCTAATTTCGTCAAGATGACTGACTCGCTCGTCGGGCAATACAATGCGCATTGCCCGCTCGATGACGGCAAAACCTGCATCAATGGCCGCCTGACGCTGGGCGAGAATATCGGTGATCTTGGCGGGATCAGTCTTGCCTATCGTGCCTACAAGCTCTCGCTGAACGGTAAAAAGGCGCCGGTGATCGGCGGGCTGACTGGCGACCAGCGTTTCTTCATGGCTTGGGGTCAGATCTATCGCGTCAAGATGCGCGAAGCCGCGCTGCGCCAGCAGTTGCTTACCGATCCGCACTCGCCCGGTGAGTTCCGTGCCAATGGCATCGTCCGCAACATCAACGAATGGTACACGGCCTTTGGCGTGAAGCCGGGCGACAAGATGTACCTGCCGCCGGAAAAGCGCCTGCGGATTTGGTGAACCGGTTGAAAAGTGGGGCCGGGGCCTTCGCCGCAGCTTGACTTGATCGGCTGAGGTGGTGCCTATCGCCGCCATGAGCCTGCTAATCACCGCGATCCTCCTCGGCATTGTCGAGGGCCTAACCGAATTCATCCCGGTCTCCTCGACCGGGCACCTGATCCTCGCCACGGAACTGTTCGGTTATCAGGCGGAAACGTGGAAGGTATTCAACGTCGTCATCCAGCTGGGGGCGATCCTGGCGGTGGTGGTGCTCTATTGGCGCACTTTCTGGGCTGTGGGCATGGGCCTGCTCAAGTTGCAGCCGACAAGCATCGCTTTCGTTCGCAATCTGCTGATCGCATTCCTGCCCTCGGTCGTGATTGGCCTCGCGCTTAAGAAGCATATCGACGTGCTGCTGGGCTCTGCCCATGTCGTGGCCTGGGCGCTGATCGTTGGCGGTATTGCGATCCTCGCGATCGAGCGTGTAGCCAAGCCCGGCGGGCCGAGCGGCGTGGCCCAGCTGCCGATGAAGACGGCTTTTGGTATCGGAATTTTGCAATGCCTCGCGATGATCCCCGGCATCTCGCGTTCCGGCGCGACGATCATGGGTGCACTGGCCATGGGCGTGGAGCGGCGGACAGCAGCTGAGTTTAGCTTCTTCCTTGCCGTGCCAACCATGCTTGGCGCCTCAGCGCTGGAGATCAAGGATAACCTGCCAGAGCTGATGAGCGGCACGGGGCAGGTCGGCTGGGGGCTGATCGGCGTTGGCTTTGCGGTGAGCTTTGTCGTGGCGCTGGCAGTGATCAAGGCTTTCGTCGCCTATGTCAGTCGTTCGGGCTTTTCGCCCTTCGGCTGGTATCGGATTGTTGCGGGCGCAGCGGCGCTGTTTTTCCTCGCACGTTAGCTGCGGGCACAACCGATCGCCCGCTGGCGAATGCGGATTAACGCCCTGGAAAAAACGCAAGCGGACGGGGCGACCGGCGCTGGTTTGCCTGAACCGAACAGGCTTGGCTGGTGCGCATTCATGGCGAACGGCTGACGAGCAGCGCACCGGGAACTCGAAAACGCGGCCCTCTTGTGCGAGGCGGTGCAGGTCGGGCTCGCTCCCCTGCCGCTGGCCTTCGGGGCATACCCCGATTTTCTGTGGCTGGAGAACGCCAGCCACTCCTCGCATCATGGATTTGCGGACGCTTCCGCTTTTGGGAAAACGCCGGTCGCAGAACAGGAGCAAAAGGGCATTTACGCGCAAACCCCTGCACCCGTCACTGCATCAGCGTGCAGTTTCCTGACTGGCTGATTTGCGGGCATATAACCTATATGGTTATAAATGTCAAGCAAGAATTCGGCTAAACCGGCGCCGCGCCGCTCCCGCGCCCGCCGCGCAGGTGGTATTCAAGGCTGCCCCTACTGACCACATTATCAACGTCGATCACCGCCGTATTGGCATAGGTGAAGCCCGCACCAAGGCTGCGATAAAGCCGGTCAAAATCGCGCTCGACCGTCTGGTGATACAGATCGCGGAAGCTTTCGATCACGAAGTAGGTTGGCTGCAGATCGTCGATGACATAGTCGGTGCGCATCACCCTATCGACGTTGAGCATGATCCGGTTGGGTGACTGGGCCTCTATCGCGAACACCGCTTCCGATGGCCCGGAAAGGATGCCCGCGCCATAGGCCCGTAAATCATCCCCCTCCATGATCAGGCCGAACTCCAACGTGTACCAATAGAGCGCGCCCAGCGCCTTAAGCCGGTTGTGCTGCATCGCCTTCCACCCCGCGCGGCCATATTCCTGCATATAATCGGCATAGGTCGGATCGGTGAGCAGAGGCACGTGGCCGAAGACATCGTGGAACACGTCCGGCTCCTCGATGTAATCGAAGCATTGGCGGCTGCGGATGAAATTGCCCGCCGGAAAGCGCCGGTTGGCGAGGTGCCAGAAGAACACGTGATCGGGGATCAGCATCGGCACCGGCACCACCGACCAGCCGGTCATCGCCTGCAGCTTTTCGGAGAGCGGCCCGAATTCCGGCACCCCGCCCGACAGATCAAGTCGCTCCAACCCTTCAAGAAATGCCATGGCCGCGCGGCCGGGCAGGACCTTCATCTGGCGGATGAACAGATCGTCCCACACGGCGTGTTCGTCGCTGGTGTATGCCCGCTGTGCCGGCTCCAGCCAGTCCTCTCCAACATGGGCCGGGCGCTGAAGCGGCGCGGCATAGCATTCCGGCCCGGGCAGGGGCAGGCGGATGAAATCGGTTGGGGGGCAATGGGTGTGCGGCATGGTTTCTATTGAAACTTGTAGCACTGCGGGCAAGGCGGGGCAATCACTGCCAATGTAAGGTTCGTATTTGGTCCTGCGGCGCTTGACTTTTACCCCGATTCGCCGCAATGGCGCGGGCCTTGGAGCGGGGGGCGCGTTGTCGCCCCTTGTTTTTGTTTACGTGTTTTAGCGGGTTTCCCGGCCTTTCGGGTGTCCGAATCGAATTCAGGAATTGAGCAATGGCGAAGCCAGCAACCGTCAAGATCCGCCTCGTGTCGACTGCCGACACCGGCTTCTTCTATGTCACCAAGAAGAACCCGCGCAACACCACCGAAAAGATGGTGTTCAACAAGTACGATCCCGTCGTGCGCAAGCATGTCGAGTTCAAGGAAGCCAAGATCAAGTGATCGCCGGTGCCCTAGGGCACGGGTTCACATTTGGTTCAATCCTGAGCTAGTAGAACTGGCCTGCGCTAATAGGGCTAGGACTATGAACCATATCAAGACATTGATCCTTCACACTGGCGCCGCTTTCACAGCGGCGCTTGTCGTTTGTGCGCCCGCTATGCTGGCCACGCCCGCCGCAGCCGAAGCGCAAGCTCAGAACGAGGTTGACCGCGCCATTGCCGCGCTGCGCGCCGTATCGACCATGCAGGCGAGCTTCACCCAGACCGACGCAAGCGGCCGCCGCGCCACTGGCACGGTTACCCTGCGCCGCCCCGGCCGCATCCGCTTTCAATATGCCCCCGGCATCCCGATGCTGATCGTCTCGGACGGTGCCGCGCTGACTTTCGTTGATTACGAAACACGGCAGGTGCAGCGCTGGCCGATCAAGAGCAGCCCACTCGGCGCGCTGCTCGATCCCAACCGCGATGTCGCGAAGTTCGGGCGGCTGATCGAAAGCGGCGATGCCAACTGGGTCACGGTCGAAGTGCGTGATCGCAGCCACCCTGAATATGGCGTCATCACTCTGCGCTTCCTGCGCAAAGGCTCTGCCCCCGGCGGGCTGGAGCTGATGGGCTGGACCGCTCTGGACTCGCAGAATCGCCAGACGCTGATTCAGCTCTCGGGCCAGCGCTATGGCATGGCGGTTTCCGACAGGATGTTCAGATACAACGACCCGCGCGGCCCGTCTCACCGCTGATGCGCCACAGTCCGTCTGGACTTGCCCTATCCGTGCGACAAGATGTTACGTTTTTGTTGCTTCCGTTCATTGAACAGCAAGCCCGCAAGGCCTAAATATCAATTCGACAGCACGGTGCGAGGCGGGTTTCCCCCCTGTTGCCCTGGCCTCGCAAAAGCCCTGCTGTCGACTAGCGTGACGAACGCACAAGGGAACCCCCGCTCCAATGCCCCCGGAGTGGGGGTTTTCTTTTGTCTTGGGCTGGATTGGCTGAGGCCGGGCTGCGAACGGGCGTCTTCTGCGCTTCCGGTGCTCACGGCCTTAATGGCCGCTCCGCTCCGGTTCTCGAAGCCGCCCATTCTCGCTCCGGCCTGAGCCAATCCAGCTCCAAGCCAAGCGTTGTGTGCGTGGCGGAGGATTTCCACAGGATCGCCTTTGCCCGAATCTCCCGGCCCAGCTATCGGCC
>CANGBE010000047.1 GCA_947451875.1 Sphingomonadaceae bacterium
GCGACCAGCACGCAATCGGCCTCCAGCGTTTCCGCCGCGCCGCCCTTGGCGGGCTCCAGCGTCAGCGTGGCCTTCTTGCCCTTCACGCTCGCGCCGGTCACCTTGGTGCCGAGCTTCAGCTCCATGCCCTGCTTCTTGAAGATTTTGCCGGCTTCCTTGCGCACTTCGCCGTCCATGCCGGGCAGCAGCGCGTCGAGGAATTCGACCACCGTCACCTTGGCACCCAGACGCCGCCAGACCGAGCCAAGTTCCAGCCCGATCACGCCGCCGCCGATCACGACCATGTGATCAGGCACGCGATCGAGTGCCAGCCCGCCGGTGCTGTCGACGATGATGCCCTTGTCATTGTCCACCTCAACGCCCGGGAGCGGGGTGACGCTCGAACCGGTGGCGATGACGATGTTTTTGGCAGTCACGGTCTTGCCCGCAACTTCAAACGAATGCGCATCCTTGAACGTGGCATAGCCCTTCAGCCAATCGACCTTGTTCTTCTTGAACAGGAATTCGATGCCGCCGGTCAGTTCCTTGACCGCGCCAGCCTTTTGGCCCTGCATCACGCCGAGATCGAGCGTAACCTCTTTGGCCATGACGCCGAACTTGGCCATGGTGCCGTGTGCCGCTTCCTCGAACAGCTCCGAGCCGTGCAGCAGCGCTTTCGATGGGATGCAGCCGACGTTGAGGCAAGTCCCGCCCAGCGTCTCGCGGCCTTCGGCGCAAGCCGTCTTCAGCCCCAGCTGCGCCGCGCGGATCGCCGCGACATAGCCGCCGGGACCGGCACCGATGATGAGGACGTCGTAGTCGTATTCAGCCATGGCGAGTTCCTCAGAGGTCGATCAACAGACGCGTCGGATCTTCGATCGCTTCCTTGATCGTCTTCAGCGCGGTTACGGCTTCGCGGCCGTCGATCAGGCGGTGGTCATAGGACAGCGCGATGTACATCATCGGGCGGATGACGATCTCACCGTTGCGCACAACCGGGCGGTCTTCGATGCGGTGGAGGCCCAGCACGGCAGACTGCGGGGGGTTGATGATCGGGGTGCTCATAAGCCCGCCGAACACGCCGCCGTTGGAGATAGTGAAGGTGCCGCCCTTCATCTCGTCCATGGTCAGCGTGCCATCCTTGGCCTTCTTGCCATAGCCCGCAATGGCCTTTTCGATCTCGGCGAACGACATGCGGTCAACCCCGCGCACCACTGGCACAACAAGGCCGTTGGGGGCCGAAACCGCGACCGAGAGGTCGATGTAGTCGAAATAGACAATTTCATCGCCCTGGATCTGGGCATTGACGGCGGGAATGTCTTTCAGCGCAAGGCACGATGCCTTGGCGAAGAAGCTCATCAGGCCGAGCTTCACGCCATGCTTCTTTTCGAACACGTCCTTGTAACGCGCGCGGGCCTCGATCACTGCCGACATGTCGACGTCGTTGAAGGTGGTGAGCAGCGCGGCGGTATCCTGAGCTTCCTTCAGGCGCTTGGCGATGGTCTGGCGCAGACGGGTCATCTTGACGCGCTCTTCGCGGCGGTCACCCGTAGCGGCAGCAGCAGGCGCAGCGGCGGGGGCCGAGACTGCCGGGGCAGGCGCAGAAACCTTGGCAGCGGCGGCGACGAGCACGTCTTCCTTGGTAATGCGGCCATCCTTGCCGGTGCCGGTGATGCTGGCGGGATCGATGCCAGCTTCCAGCACGGCGCGGCGCACGGCTGGAGAGAGGGTGACCGGATCGCCCGCAGGCTCTGCCGCAGCGGAAGCCGCCGGAGCAGGGGCTGGCGCTGGCGCCGCAGCCTTGGCCGCTGGCGCACCCGATCCTGCCTCAATCGTCGTGATCAAGGCGCCGACCAGAACCGTATCGCCTTCCTTTACAAGCTGCGCGCCCATCAAGCCGGCAACGGGGGCCATCACTTCGATAGCGACCTTGTCAGTTTCAAGGCTGGCAATGGGTTCATCGAGCGCCACCGCTTCACCGGGCTGCTTCAGCCACTGGCCGATGGTGGCTTCGGAAACGGACTCGCCCAGAACAGGGACTTTGACTTCTACTGACAGGATGCTTCCTCAGGCCTTCTTCTGGCGGCGGATTTCGCCCCGGACCGAGAGGCCCAAAGCATTGGAGACCAGCGCCCCCTGTTCGGATTGGTGGCGTTTGGCGAGGCCGGTGGCAGGCGATGCCGAAGCCATACGGCCGGCATAACGGGCGCGCTTCACTTTGCACTTCGCCGCAGCCAGCGCCTCTTCGATTTCCGGCTCGACGAAGAACCACGAACCGTTGTTCTTCGGTTCTTCCTGGCACCAGACGACCTCTTCCAGCGCGGTCATGCGCTTCAATCGCGTTGCCAAAGGCTCACCGGGGAAGGGGTAGAGCTGCTCAAGTCGGACGATCTGGGTGTCATCCAGCCCGGCGGCATTGCGCGCCTCGATCAGATCATAGGCCACCTTGCCCGAGCACAGCACCAGCCGCTTGGTCTTGGCATCTTCCGAACCATTGGTGTCCGAAAGGATGCGCATGAAGTGGCCGTCACCGATGAAGTCGCTCGCCGCACTCTTGGCCAGCGGATGGCGCAGCAGGCTCTTGGGCGTCATAATGATCAGCGGCTTGCGGAACGGACGGTGCATCTGCCGGCGCAGTACGTGGAAATAGTTCGCCGGGGTGGTGATGTTGCAAACCTGCATGTTGTCCTGCGCGCAAAGCTGCAGATAGCGCTCCAGACGCGCCGAGCTATGCTCCGGACCCTGACCTTCGTAACCATGCGGCAGCAGCACGACAAGGCCGTTGGCGCGCAGCCACTTACTTTCCGAGCTGGCGATGTATTGGTCAAAGATGATCTGCGCGCCGTTGGCGAAATCGCCGAACTGCGCTTCCCACAGCACCAGCGTTTTCGGATCGGCGCTGGCATAGCCATATTCAAAGCCGAGCACGCCATATTCGGACAGCGGGCTGTCATGCACCTCAAAGCGGCCATGCGGCAGGGTGCTCAGCGGAATGTATTTGTGCTCGTCGGTCTGATCGACCCAGACGCAATGGCGCTGGCTGAAAGTGCCGCGCCCTGAATCTTGGCCGGACAGGCGCACGGCATAGCCTTCGGTTACAAGGCTGCCATAAGCGAGCGCTTCGCCGGTTGCCCAGTCAAAGCCTTCGCCGCTCTTGAACATCTCGCGCTTGGCATCGAGCACGCGGGCCAGCGTCTTATGGACTTCCAGCCCATCTGGAATGGCGGTTAGCGTGCGGCCAAGGCTTTCGAACAGCTTGCCTTCAATACCGGTCGGCACGTTGCGGCGTGCGGTTTCGGGATCGACTGGCTTGTTGAAACCGGACCAGCGCCCGCCGAACCAATCGGCTTCGTTGGCCTTGTAGTCCTTTGCGGCTTCGAAGTGTTCTTCAAGGTGCGCAACAAAGGAGCCTTCGATCTCGCCGAGCTGGCCTTCGCCGATCACGCCCTGCGCCTTCAGGCGCTCGGCATAGAGCGCGCTGACCGGCGGGTGCTTGCGGATGCGGGCATACATCAGCGGCTGGGTGAAGCCGGGTTCGTCGCCCTCGTTATGGCCAAAGCGGCGATAGCACCACATATCGACCACGATATCGCGGCCGAACTTCTGGCGGTAATCGATGGCAAGCTTGCAGGCGAAGGTCACGGCTTCGGGATCATCGCCGTTCACATGGATGATCGGTGCCATCACGCCCTTGGAGACGTCCGACGGATAGGGCGAGCCGCGCGAGAACTGCGGGCTGGTGGTAAAGCCGATCTGGTTGTTGATCACAAAATGGATGCAGCCGCCGGTGTTGTATCCCTTCACACCAGAGAAGCCGAAGCATTCCCAGACGATGCCCTGTCCGGCAAAGGCAGCATCGCCGTGGATCAGCACGGGCAGCACGGTCTTGTGCTTTCCGGGGCCGATATCGCCGCGATCAACCTGATAGGCGCGCACCTTGCCGAGCACGATGGGGTCCACCGTTTCGAGGTGGCTGGGGTTCGGCATCAGGCTCATGTGCACCTTGATGCCGTCAAATTCGCGGTCAGTGCTGGTGCCGAGGTGATACTTCACATCGCCCGATCCGCCGACGTCTTCAGGGTTGGCCGTGCCGCCGGAGAATTCGTGGAAAATCACCTTGAATGGCTTGGCCATCACATTGGCAAGAATATTCAGGCGGCCGCGGTGGGCCATGCCATAGACGATTTCCTTGACGCCCAGCTGGCCGCCATACTTGATCACGGCTTCCAGCGCCGGGATCATGGATTCGCCGCCATCAAGGCCAAAGCGCTTGGTGCCGACGTACTTCTTGCCGAGGAACTTTTCGTACTGCTCACCGCGCACCACGGCGGAAAGGATCGCCTTCTTGCCTTCGGGGCTGAACTCGATGTTCTTGTCCGCGCCTTCCATCCGGTCCTGCAGGAAGCGGCGCTCCTCGACATCTGCGATGTGCATGTATTCAAGGCCGACCTTGCCGCAATAATTCTTGCGCAGGATCGCTACGATTTCGTTCACCGAACTCCATTGCAGGCCAAGGTAGCCGCCAAGGTAGATGCGCCGGTCAAGATCGGCAGGCGTGAAGCCGTGGTATGCGGGATCGAGGTCTGGCGGAATTTCCTGCTTGGCGATGCCCAGCGGATCGAGATCGGCAGCAAGGTGGCCGCGCACGCGATAGGTGCGGATCAGCATAACCGCGCGGATGGTGTCAGTGGCAGCAGCCTCAAGCGTCTTTTCGTCAATCGCCCCGCCCGCCTTGGGCGCGGCGGCTTTGATCGCCTCCTTCACCGCCAGCGGATCGAGCGCCTGCGTCAGGTCGTTTTCTGCCGCACCGCCAGCCAGAGGCCAGCCGGCCCGTTGCCATGATGGCCCGGGCTGGGGATCTGCAGGATAGAAATCGAAGCTTTCGTTGCCCATGGAATCACCATCTGCGCGGCGGGGAATACCGCCACTCTTTGTCCGTCAATCCAGAGCCTTGGCGCTCCCGGGGAGGAGAGCAGTCCATGCCCTTGTTATGGTTGCTCCCAGCTGAAGCAGAGCCTCAGGCTAATTGCTTAAGCACTTCCGCCAAGGTCGTGCCCAGTTCCGAAGGCGAGGGCGAAACGCGGATGCCCGCGGCTTCCATCGCCGCGATCTTGTCTTCTGCGCCGCCTTGTCCGCCCGAAACGATGGCGCCGGCATGGCCCATGCGGCGGCCCGGAGGGGCGGTGAGGCCGGCGATGAAGCCAACCATCGGCTTCTTGCGACCACGCTTGGCTTCGTCAGCGATGAACTGTGCGGCTTCTTCTTCCGCGCTGCCGCCGATTTCACCGATCATGATGATCGACTTGGTAGCGTCGTCAGCGAGGAACAACTCCAGCATGTCGATGAAGTTTGTGCCGTTGACCGGATCGCCGCCGATGCCGACAGCCGTGGTCTGGCCAAGGCCCACCGCGGTGGTCTGATGCACGGCTTCATAGGTCAGCGTGCCCGAGCGCGAAACCACGCCGACGGTGCCCTTGGAAAAGATGTTGCCGGGCATGATGCCGATCTTGCACTCGTTCGGGGTGAGAACGCCGGGGCAGTTGGGGCCGATCAGGCGGGAGTTCGAGCCGGTGAGGGCACGCTTGACGCGAACCATGTCGAGCACCGGAACGCCTTCGGTGATGGCAACGATCAGTTCGATCCCGGCATCGATAGCTTCCAGAATGGCATCGGCGCAGCCGGCTGGCGGCACATAGATGCACGAAGCGGTAGCGCCGGTAACAGCCTTGGCTTCGGCAACCGAGTCAAACTGCGGCAGGCCGAGGAAATCAGTTCCACCCTTGCCCGGCGTAACGCCCGCAACCATCTGCGTGCCATACGCCAGCGCCGCTTCGGTGTGGAAGGAGCCGGTCTTGCCGGTCATGCCTTGCGTGATGACCTTGGTGTTTTTGTTTACGAGGATCGACATTTAGGAAACTCCGGGAAGAAATGCGGCCGCGGCAATATGCCGCGGCCGTTAATTCATTAAAATGGTTATCAGCTAAGCGAACCGTCAATCGCCTTGCAGGCAGCAACCAGTTCTTCAACCGCGTCGATGCTCACCTTGAGGCCAGCCTTCGCAGCATCATCCAGCGCGATTTCGATTACTTCTTCAACGCCGCCAGCGCCGATTACGCATGGTACGCCGACGTAGAGGTTGTCGATGCCATAGGCGCCGGAAACGTGGGCAGCGCAGGGCAGGACGCGCTTCTGGTCGCCCAGATAGGCTTCGGCCATCGAGATTGCCGAGGCTGCGGGGGCATAGAATGCCGAAGTGCCGAGCATGCCAACGATCTCGCCGCCGCCGTTGGCGGTGCGCTTGATGATTGCGTCGATTCGTTCCTGCGTCGAGCGGCCCATCTTGATGAGATCGGGAACGGGAATGCCCTTGACGGTCGAGTACGATGCCACCGGCACCATGGTGTCACCGTGGCCGCCAAGCACGAAACTGGTCACATCACGCACCGAAACGCCGAATTCCTGCGCGAGGAAGGTGGAGAAGCGCGCCGAGTCGAGCACTCCGGCCATGCCGACTACCTTGTTGTGCGGCAGGCCCGAAAATTCGCGCAGCGCCCAGACCATCGCGTCGAGCGGGTTGGTGATGCAGATGACGAATGCGTTCGGCGCGTTGGCCTTGATGCCTTCGCCGACGGCCTTCATCACCTTCAGGTTGATGCCGAGCAGATCGTCACGGCTCATGCCGGGCTTGCGGGGCACGCCAGCGGTGACGATGATCACGTCTGCGCCTGCGATGTCCTTGTAATCGTTGGAGCCGGTAACATTGGCGTCAAAGCCTTCAACCGGGCCGCACTGCTGCAGATCGAGCGCCTTGCCCTGGGGAACGCCTTCCGCAATGTCGAACAGGACGACGTCGCCCAGTTCCTTTTGTGCTGCAAGATGGGCGAGGGTGCCACCGATATTACCGGCGCCAATGAGGGCAATCTTTTTGCGTCCAACGCTATTGGCCATGAAATTCAGTCCCTGAGTAACGGGAGAAATCTCGCTGGGGTCTGCCATAATGGTCCCGCGCCAAACGCAGGCAGTCCCGTGTGAACGGTAGAGGCCCTAGGCGCGTGAATGTCGGATTGCAACCCGGGAAAACACGGAAATTACAAGTTTAATTGCTATTGCGAACTAATTGCAATTAATCAGCTTCGCGCTCTCACTTCCATCCGCAGCGCCATACGGCGATCAAGCTGACGGACCACCGCTAGCCAGTGGCGGAAGGTGGCATCATCGCCCTTCGCGTGCGCGGCTTCGGCTTGGGCCCGTGCCAATTCTGCAGCGCCAAGGCCGTGGCGGGCAAAGTGCATCAGGGTGGCGCGCAGCACTGCCGGATCGCCCATCAGATCGCCGATGGCGCGTCCGTTGTCATTCGCGCCGCGGCGCGGGATGCGGGGGGTGAGGATGCGGGCAACGACGGCGTCATGGCCATTGCGGCGGGCTGCAAAATGAAGGGGCATGGTCTTCTCGGGGGCCGTTTCTTTGTTGAACCCACCCTCTACACACCGCGCGCTAAGGCTTCCTCATTGGCTATGGTTACGAAGGCGTTTACCTGCGGAAACGTGGTAGACCGCAATTCAGGTGCCTGGCTGGACAATCCACTTGCCGCTATTCCGGTATTCCGGATTGACCTGCGATTCAGGCAGCTTGTCACCGCGGTATTGTCGGTCTCCGCCGCGCTGCTGAACCTCTGCGGCATAGTTCGGGGCCGGGGCTGTGCGCACTGGGGCAAGGCCACCCATCACCGGCGACACCGCGCCATCTTGTGCAACCTTGAACCCGGCCGCATAGGCGCGCTCGATCGCCAGCGGATCAAGCGAGGGATCGGGGCCGAGCGGGGCATTGCTGCGCGGGCGCGGTGCGGCAACCGGCTCGCCGCCAGCATAAGCAAAGCGGAAGGTCTGCGATGATCCTGCGGGGCCACGCAGCTGGAAGAACTGGTGCGCGCCGATGGTTTGGACGAGGTTCATCGTCTTGTCCCACACCGGGTGGACGGCGATCGTGTGGTAATGGGTGGAAAGCCCGATGCCGTTATAGACATAACCTGCCAGCGCCGCGCGGGCGACATTCTCTGCGCGCAGCCAGAACTGGCGGACTGGCACGCGGCCAAGCGCGCCATCGCAGGTAAAGCTGAACTGGCAGCCGGTTGCGCGCTCGCTGCCCTGATAGACCACGCCGCAGACGGTATTCGGGAAGGCGGGGTGCGCGACGCGATTAAGGATCACTTGCGCTACGGCGCGCTGCCCGTCGTCGGGTTCGCTCGCGGCTTCATAGTAGATCGCCTGGGTCAGACAGGTCAGGGCGCGAGTTCCGTCAGTGCCGCTGCCGGTGATCAGCATCGAGCGAGCTGCTGCGCCGACGGAACCGGTATCGGCGTCTGAATGGGCACCCATGTCGTCGACCTGCGGCGCATTGCCGGGCGCGAGGTAATAGAAGGCAGAGCCGGGGAAGCTGTCACCCTGCCGCTCAAAGGGCATGGGTTCGATCTTCAGTTCGGCATTGCCGGCATCGCCAACCTCAAAGCTGCGCCACTCTGAAGGGGCTGCAAAAGCGGGTACGGCAAAGGCGGCGAGCAGGGCCAGAGCGCGGCGACCGGCGTGGCGGCGACGCTTTGGCATGGCGACCCCAATGGCACGGCGATGCAGCCGCGCGGTGAAATCGCGCGGGGTCGGTTCGCTGGCCAGAGGGTCAAAAAGGGTCATCGTCTTCCTGTGTTTGCCATACGCGCCCCGGTAACTGCGGCCCGCGCAAAGCGCGTAACCCCGATTGGCAGAGCAGCGCGAGTGGCGAATCCGCGCTGTGCCGTTGGGGGACAGGGTGAGAAGATAGACTTAACCGGTTAAACAAAGCTTTTGCCGGCAACCGGAAGCATTGCCGGCGTGCGCTTGCTTAATTCGCAGGTGCAGCGTAAGGGCACCTCACGTCATGGGTGCTTGAGAGATCAGGCCTAAGAGGGAAGCGGGTTCCATTCCCGCGCTGCCCCCGCAACTGTGACCGGGGAGTTTTGCGTCCCAAATGCCACTGGTTTTCGGACTGGGAAGGCGGGCGCAGAGTTTTGATCCGGGAGCCAGGAGACCTGCCCAAGACGGTCGTTCCGCAGCCGGGCGGGGTGCACCGGATGTAAGCAGGGACCCGCGATTTCGCGCGGGCCGCCTCGCCATGAGCGACTTTCGTTCATGTGTGGAGGTTTATTGCGTGAAATATCTGTTTTTATTAGGTTGTTCGTTTGTCGTCGCTGGTCCGGTATGGGCGCAGTCAGCCGA
>CANGBE010000048.1 GCA_947451875.1 Sphingomonadaceae bacterium
CCAACGATAGTACCCTATGGGTGGTCGGGCGGGGGAGCGGGCCGGTGCCGCATCCGGACGGCAGTCCGGACAAAGGACTCCGCTTACTTTTGGCACTTCGCACACCAGAAGGTCGATCTCCCACCCTGAACGATCCGCTGCACTGGTGCGCCGCAGCTGGTGCAGGCTTCTTTCTCCCGCCCATAGACGCGCCAACTTGCGGCGAAGTAGCCAAGTTCGCCGTTGGGCTGGGCATAGTCGCGGATGGTGGAGCCGCCGGCCTCAATCGATTCGGTGAGAACCTCCTTGATGATCGGCACCAGCCGTTCGACTGCCTTGCGCGGAATGGAGCCAGCCGCCTTGTCCGGGCGGATACCAGCGCGGAACAGGGCTTCGCAAACATAGATATTGCCCAGCCCCGCAACCACACGTTGATCGAGCAGCAGCGGCTTCACTGGCGAGGTGCGGCCTTTAAAGGCAGTGGCAAGGTGCGCTGGCGTCAGGTCATCCCCCAGCGGCTCCGGCCCCAGTGCGGCAAAAGCGGGCCATTCATAGAGCCCTGATGTGTCCACCAGATCGACCGAGCCGAACCGTCGTGCGTCATTCAATGCCAGCACATGGCCCGCGCCGGTTTCCAGCACGAGGTGGTCATGCTTTTCCGCTTTCTCCGGCTCGATCCGCCAGCGGCCGCTCATGCCCAGATGGAACACCATTGTCGTCGCTCGGTCGGTGTGGACCAGGCCATATTTGGCGCGGCGGTCCAGCGAAGTAACTGTCGCCCCGGTCAGCGACTGGACGAGTCCTTCGGGGAAGGGGCGGCGCAGGCCAGAGCGGTTCAGCGTGACCCGGACGATGCGTTGCCCCTCAAGGTAACGCGCTAGGCCGCGGACGGTGGTTTCGACTTCGGGTAATTCTGGCATAGAGGTCCTTGTCAGGTGCGCCAGTCGCATCCGCGACAGGCTTGCGGCACCAGCCCGCTCCCCCGCCCGGCCACCCATTCCAGAATATCCTGTCGATGGGTGGCCGGGCGGGGGAGCGGGCTGATGCCGGCCCCGCCGTGAGGCGGACGCAAAGACTCGCGTTATCAGCCTTTCCGCTTTGCACAAACTCCCCTAAGGGCAGGGCCATGAACGAGCAGGTTTCCTTCGGTTATGAAGAAGTCTCGCCCGAAGAAAAGACCAGCCGGGTTGGCGCGGTGTTTTCTTCAGTGGCGAAGAAGTATGACGTGATGAACGATGCCATGTCGGGCGGAATGCACCGATTGTGGAAGAACCAGTTTGTCCGCCGGGTGAAGCCGCGTGAGGGTGAGCAGATCCTCGATATGGCGGGCGGCACGGGTGACATTGCCTTCCGTATGGCGGCGCTTGGGGCGACCATAACGGTGTCCGACATCAATCAGGACATGCTTGATGTCGGCATTGAGCGAGCCATGGATGGGGGCCTTGATAGCCTCGTCTGGTCGCGCCAGAACGCCGAGGAGCTGAGTTTTCCCGACCGCTTCTTCGATGCCTATACCATCGCGTTTGGCATCCGGAACGTGACCCGCATCGATCTGGCGCTCAGCGAGGCGCACCGCGTGCTCAAGCATGGCGGGCGGTTTTTCTGTCTGGAATTCTCGACCACCGAATGGCCGGGCTTCAAGGAAGCCTATGATGCCTATTCACATAAATTGGTGCCGTGGATTGGCGAGAAAATCGCGGGCGATGGCGATTCCTACCGCTACCTCATCGAATCAATCCGCCGTTTCCCGCCGATGCGCGAATATGAAGCGATGATCAGAACTGCAGGCTTCGCGCGGACTAAGGTCGAGCCGATCCTTGGCGGGCTGGTGGCGATCCATTCGGGGTGGAAGATCTAATTACGTGACCCGGCCGACCACCCACATTCTGCGGCTGCTGCGCTGGGGGCGCGTGCTGGCCAAGCACGGCGCGCTGCGCGGGATCGAGAACGATGCCAATGCGCCGACACAAGTCCGCCGTCTGTTGCGGCTTGCCCGGCTGGGGACGATCCAGCCCAAGGTGCCGGACTATTCGGGCGCCTTTCAGGTAGTCGGACCAGCAGCGATCAAGCTCGGCCAAAGCCTCGCCACCCGGCCCGATCTGGTGGGCGAAGAGGCTGCGCGCAATCTGCTGGGCCTGCAGGACAGCCTGCCGCCGCTGCCCTTCGCGCAGATCGAGGCGGCGATTGTTGGCGCTTTCCGCAAGCCGCTGAGCGATCTGTTTCTCTCGATTGATCCCGAACCAGTCGGCGCGGCATCCGTGGCGCAAGTCCACCGGGCGGTGACAGCTGAGGGGCGGCAGGTTGCTGTGAAGGTCCTGCGCCCGGGAATTCGCGAAAAATTCGCCCGTGATATCGAGACCTATGAATGGGCCGCCGCGCACCTTGAGGCGCTGGGCGGCGAGGCGGCGCGGTTGCGTCCGCGCTCGGTGGTCGACAACTTCCGCCGCTGGACCCTGCGCGAGCTTGACCTGCGGCGCGAAGCCGCTTCGTCGAGCGAACTGGCCGAAGCGATGAAGGGCTTTGCCGGTTATCGTGTGCCAGCCGTCGATTGGGACCGGACCTGCGGATCGGTGCTGACCATCGAATGGATCGACGGCACCAAGATCAGCGATCTCGAAAGCCTGAAAGCCGCCGGGCACGATATGCCGGAACTCGCAACGCGGGTGGTGCTCTCCTTTCTGACCCAGGCGATCAGCGCCGGATTTTTCCATGCAGATATGCATCAGGGCAACCTGTTCGTCGAACCCGATGGCACTATCGCCGCGATTGATTTTGGCATCATGGGCCGGATTGATCGCCGTGCGCGGCAGTGGCTGGCGGAAATCCTTTATGGCCTGACCACCGGCAACTACCGCCGCGTCGCCGAGATCCATTTCGAGGCGCAGTACGTGCCATCGCACCATTCGGTGGACGAATTCGCCACGGCATTGCGCGCGGTGGGAGAGCCGATGCGCGGCAAACCGGTTTCGGAACTATCAGTCGGGCAGATGCTCGACGGGCTTTTCGCGATCACCCGTGACTTCGATATGCAGGTCCAGCCGCACCTGTTGCTGCTGCAAAAGACCATGGTCATGGTCGAAGGCCTTGCCACTTCGCTGCACCCCGGAATCAACATGTGGGATGTCTCCGGACCCTTCGTAAGTAACTGGATTCGTGACGAGCTTGGCCCCGAAGCAAAACTCGCTGACCGGCTTCGCAAGGATTTGGAAACCATAATGCGGCTACCCGAGCTTGTACGGAGGATCGAGGAGCGGTTCCCGGCCAAAGGCGGGGCGCCAGTACAGGCGCCTCTGCCCGAGGTCGAGCTGATCCTGAACCGCCGGTCTAAGGGCTTTGGCTGGGCTGGCTATATGCTGGCTCTGCTTGCCGGAGGGGCAGGTGTATGGACGGCGTTACAGATGGGTTGGCTGGGCTGAACGCCGCAACGGTTCCTGATTGGGACCGTTTCGGCCATTGGTCGCGCGCAAAGGCGCGCTTAGCTGCGGTTCTGCTGGCCGTGCTGCTCGTCCTTGCTGCATGGGCACCCGGGATTTCACCCGGACCAGCCGAAGTTCCGCCAGCCGCGCCGCCAAAGATGGACGTGGCCAGCGGACCAAAGCCTCCTGTCGCGATTCCCGAAGACGATGGCCGCGACAATGATCTGCGGCTTTACAAGCTGGTGGCAGAGCGCGTGAAGCGCGGCGATAATTATTATGTCGCCGCTACCGAATTGCAGCGGGCCAACAGCTATCCGGTTGCGCCGGGGCTGACAGTTCGACTGCCAACGCTTGCCTTTCTGTTTGCGTTTATCGGCCAGGCCGGGATGGTGGTGATGGCATGGGTGCTGGTTGCTGGCGCCTTGCTTAGCAACTGGCGCCGGTTCGGGACCGAGCCTGGCGGAGAGCAATTTCGCATGTTTGGTGCCGGATTTCTGTTCTTCGGGCTGGGCAATGCCACGCACGCCAATTTTCTGGTGCTGCATGAGGTCTGGTCCGGGCTGTTGATGGCTTTGGCGCTGGGGCTCCATCGTCCTTCGCAAGGCAAGTGGCTCGCTGCCTTTGCTGCTGGAGCTGCCGCGCTGGCCATTCGCGAGCTGGCCCTGCCATTCGTGCTGTTGATGGCGGCCTATGCCCTGTGGCGCAGGCAATGGCGTGAGGGCGCTGCCTGGGCCTTGCTCGCCGCCGTGTTCCTCGCTGCGCTGGCCTGGCACGTCAGCCTTGCCGAGGCGCAGATCCGTCCCGGCGACCCGATCTCACCGCCCTGGCTGGTGATGGGCGGGCTTTCCGCGCTGCTCTATAAGGTCATCCATTCCTGCGCGCTCAGCATCCTGCCGGTCTTCGTCGCCGGGCCTCTGGTGATCCTCGCGCTGTTCGGCTGGACCAGCTGGAAAAGCCCGATGGGTTCCTTCGCCAGCCTGCTGACGCTGGGCTATTCGGCTGCCTTCATGATCGCCGGGCGCGACAACAACTTCTACTGGGGCGTCATTCTGGTGCCGGTGCTGGTCATGGGCCTCGCCATGGCGCCTTTTGCGCTGAAGTCCCTGTGGCGCCGGGCAGTTGGGGGAGGGCAAGTGCTTGGCTGAAATACCACCTGCTCCAAACTGGAACCGCTTTGCCAACTGGTCGCGCCTGCCTGCGCGCCTGGTTTTGGCGGTTCTGCTGGTGTTGCTTGTGCTGTCAGGGATTACGCCGGTTACCTCGTCGGAAGGCGTTCACACTTCTCTGATCGGCGGTAAAGCGCAAGCGCAGGACAAGCGTGATCGCGATGTCGATCTGGCGCTCTATGACCGGATCACCGAGCGGGTGCGGCAGGGGCAGAACTATTACGAAGCGGTGGCGATTGAACACCGAGCAACGCGCTATCCCTTGCGCCCCGGCTTTGCTGTTCGCCTGCCCACGCTGGCGCTTATCGCAGCCCACTTGCCGAAGCCGATTGATCCCTCGGAAGGCGGGATGGCCGAAAAGTTGATCGCCAACCTGCTGGTCATCGCCGCGCTGATCGCGTGGTGGCGCAGGTTAGGTGAGCAACCGGGCGGCGAGGCTTTGCGCCTGCCTGCCTCGGTTGCACTGCTGGCTGGATTGCAGGTGGCGACCATCGGCTATTTCTTCGTACTTCATGAGCTTTGGGCGGGAGCGCTGTTGGCTCTGTCGATCGGGCTACACCGGCCTGAAAAGGGCAAGTGGCTGGGCGCAGTGATTGTGGCGGCCATCGCCTTGTCGATTCGCGAACACGCCTTTCCCTTTGTTCTGCTAATGGCAGCCTTTGCCCTGTGGCATCGCCGCTGGCGCGAGAGCGCGGCATGGACCTTGTTGGCGCTGGTCTTTGTTGCCGCGATGGCGTGGCACCTGCACACGGTTTCGCAGCTAGTCTTGCCGAGCGACCCCTATGGCCCAAGCTGGCTGACGCTCCGCGGGCTGTCGGGCTGGAGCTCGATGGTGGTGCTATCGAGCAACCTGCGCTTCCTGCCGACATTCCTCGCCGGGCCGATGATGGTGCTAATGGTCTTTGGCTGGGCAGGCTGGCGGACGGGTCTGGGTGCCTTCGCGACACTGCTCTATCTTGGCTATGGCCTCGCCTTCATGATCGCCGGGCGGCCGGACAACTGGTACTGGGGGATGGTGATTGCCCCGACAATGCCAGTTGGTCTCGCTTTCGTTCCAATGGCAGCAAAGGGAATGTGGCGCGCAGCCTTTCCCTCGGCTAATGCAGTGTCATAATGATCGGACCTCGCATCCTGCTGATCGTCGGTGGCGGCATCGCGGCCTATAAGGCCTGCGAGCTCGTGCGCCTGATCCGCAGGGGTGGCGGCTCAGTAACCTGCGTGTTGACCGAGGGTGGATCGCAATTCGTCACCGGCATGAGCCTCGCCGCGCTGTCCGAGAACCCGGTGCATACCACGCTGTGGGATTTGAAAAACGAGGCCGAGATGGGCCACATCCGCCTGAGCCGTGAGGCCGATCTGGTGGTTGTCTGCCCGGCGACTGCCAATCTGCTTGCGCACATGGCGGCTGGCATCGCCGATGATCTGGCGTCTACGCTGCTGCTGGCGACCGACAAGCCGGTGATGGCGGTTCCGGCGATGAACGTGCGGATGTGGGAGCACGCAGCGACCCAGCGCAATGTCCAGACCCTGCGTGAGGCCGGCTGTCTGGTGCTCGATCCCGATGAGGGCGCGATGGCCTGCGGCGAATTTGGCCCGGGCCGCCTGCCTGATCCCGAAGCGATCTGGGAGCGGATTTCGGCGCTGTTCACCGGGCCTGATGCCCTGCCGATGCTTGGCCCTCCGCTGCCCGAGGAAGAAGGCGAGGAGGAAGAAGAAGGCGGTGGTCTTGGACTTGGCGGGCTGCTGTCTTCGCTGATTTCGCGCAGCACGAAGCGGAAGGCGCCTTCTCTCGACGATGAAATGACCTTCGACGAAGCCTTCATCGCCGAGGATCCCGATTTTCAGGCACCGCCCGAAGTGCCGTTCCCCGGCATGGTGGAAGTTCCCGTTCCGGCAACCGGCGGCCCCGTCATGGCAAGGAAGGGCGCAGCGAAAGCAGCACCGCCCACCGATCCGCAGGCGATCAACCATACCGTCACCAGCCGCCAGTCTGCGCCGCAGCCGATCCCGGGCGATGTCCAGCCGGTGGTTCTCGAAGGCGTGGAGGGCGATGATCTGCCGCTTCCCGCTGATGGCCCATTGCAGGGTATGCACATTCTTATCACCGCTGGCCCGACGCATGAGCCAATCGATCCGGTGCGCTACATTGCCAACCGCTCCTCGGGTAAACAGGGTTATGCCATCGCTTCGGCCGCCGCGCGGTTGGGGGCCAAGGTCACGCTGGTCTCCGGCCCGGTCAACTTGCGCACGCCGCAAGGGGTAGACCGCATCGACGTCGAGACTGCTCAGCAGATGGCGGCGGCGGTGAAGGACGCGCTGCCTGCCGATTGCGCGATCATGGTAGCTGCGGTGGCGGATTGGCGCTCCAAGGATGTCTCGGCGGGCAAGATCAAGAAACGCGGATCGGCACCGCCGGTGCTGATGCTGACTGAAAATCCGGATATCCTCACCTCGGTTGCTGCCGGACATCACAAGCCCAAGCTGCTCGTCGGCTTCGCGGCGGAAACCGATGATCTGCTCAAACACGCAGGCGAAAAGCGCATCCGCAAGGGCGCGGACTGGATCGTGGCCAATGACGTTTCCAAGGACGTGATGGGCGGCGAAATGAATCAGGTGCATATCGTCACCAAAGACGGTGTCGAATCTTTGCCATTGATGCCAAAGGGCCAAGTTGCCATGGCCATCATGGAAAGGATCGCCGATGCCCTCGTCCCCGTTGTCACTGAAGACTGACGCTGTTCCCGTATCCGTGATGCGTTTGCCCCACGGGCAGGGTCTTGATCTTCCTGCCTATGCCACTTCAGGTGCTGCCGGTATGGATGTGCTGGCGGCTGAGGATGTTACGCTCGCTCCGGGTATGCGCCATGCGGTGGCAACCGGCCTCGCGATGGCGATTCCAGAGGGTTATGAAATCCAGGTCCGCCCACGTTCAGGCCTTGCGCTCAAGCACGGGATATCGGTGCCGAATACGCCGGGCACCATCGATTCGGACTATCGCGGTGAGCTTAAGGTCATTCTGATCAACCTTGGGACGGAGCCCTTCGCGATTTGCCGGGGTGACCGGATTGCCCAGTTGGTGCTCGCCCCCGTGGTGCAGGCGGGCTGGGTTGAGGTTGACAAGCTGGACGAGACCGTGCGCGGTTCGGGCGGCTTTGGCTCTACCGGCGGCGTGGCTTCGGCCTGAACCATGACGGAGGCGAGGACATATCTGCCCAGGCCAATCCGGAACATGATCGCTATTTCGATCATGGCTGCGGCGATCATGAACCAGATCGACACGACGATTGCCAACGTTGCCCTGCCGCACATTCAGGGGACGACCTCTGCATCGCGCGAACAGATCAGCTGGGTGCTGACCAGCTATATCATCGCCATGGCTATCACCACGCCGCTCACCGGCTGGCTGGCGGATCGCTATGGTCGCAAGCGGGTGTTGTTGGTTTCGGTTCTGGCTTTCACAGCGGCCTCAGGCCTTTGCGGCATTTCAAGCTACCTTAACGAGTTGATAGCGTTCCGGTTCCTTCAGGGAATGGCCGGTTCCTCGCTGCTGCCAATCGCACAGGTGGTGCTGATGGAAGTCAACCCGCCTGAGGAGCGCGGAAAATCGATGGCCATATTCGGCCTCGGTTTCATCATGGGCCCGCTGGCCGGGCCATTGCTGGGCGGCTGGCTGACACAGAACTTTTCATGGCATTGGGTGTTTTTGATCAACCTGCCCATTGGTGTGCTCGCCTTTTTGGGAATTTCAGCTTTTCTCCCCGACATGCGCGAAGATTACCACCGGCCGTTCGATCTGTTTGGCTTTGCCTTGTTGGCCATAGCTATCGGATCGCTGCAGATTATGATCGACCGCGGGCAAATGCTAGACTGGTTTGATTCCACCGAGATCTGCTTGTGGGCGGCTCTTTCAGCCCTGTCGTTTTATCTCTTTGCGGTGCACGTCAAAACCACAGCGCACCCCTTTGTCAGACTTGAGATCTTTGCTGATCGCAATTTTGCCGTCTGCACGACATTGGGCTTTTTTGTCGGCGTGATGATGTTCGGCACCATGTCGCTGGTTCCGCCGATGCTCGCCGGCCTGTTTGCCCAACCCATCATGAAAGTCGGCATCGCCATGGCTCCGCGGGGTTTTGGCACATTCTGCGCGACGATGGTGGTGGGCCGGGTCATCGGCAAGGTTGATATCCGCTATCTGGTGCTGTTCGGTCTGCTGGTGAACGGCACTTCGTCTATGCTGCTCTCGTCAATGTCACTGGCATCGGATGACACTGTGGTTCTGAGTGCGGGCTTCATCAGCGGTTTTGCCATGAGCTTCTTGTTTGTGCCTTTGTCATCAACGACATTTGCCACCTTGCCGCGCCAATATCTGAATGAGGCTTCGGCGGTATCGACGCTGATCCGCTACATGGGCTCTGCGGGCGGCATATCGCTTGTGCAGCTGGCGATCACCCGCAACGAAGCGCAA
>CANGBE010000049.1 GCA_947451875.1 Sphingomonadaceae bacterium
AGGCCTTTCAGCATGGCCGCGAGAAGAAGCACTGGGTCCTGAAAGGCTTCCACGGTTTTCGCCTGAAGGAATTCTTCGCGGCATATCCCGACGCCAGCCTCGTCTGGCTGCACCGCGATCCGGTGATGGTCGCAGCTTCGAGCACGATGATGATGAGCGACATCATGGAAGGCATCGTCGGCAAGATCGATCTTGTCGCCGAGGCGAGGATGCACCTCGAGCGCACGCGGATGAGCATCGCCAACACCATGACCAACCCGTTGGCTAGCGACCCTCGCGTGCATCATGTGCGCTACAAGGATTTCGTCGCCGATCCGGTTGGCACGGTGCAGGGCTATTATGAATTTGCCGGACGGCCATTCACGGCCAAGGCGGAGCAGGCGATGCGCCACTACCTCGCCACCAACAAAGGGGACCGGCACGGCAAGTTCGATTACTCAACGCAGGTTCTGGTTGATGCCGGTTACGACCTTGATGCGCTGAACGAGGAATTCCGGCCGTTCCGGGAACGGTATGGCGTGGAAGTGGAGCAACGATGATGCACCCGCGGGTCAGTCTCAATCAGGTCGGCTTTCTCAGTGAAAGCACCCCTGCCTTCATCCACTTCTGCCGCGAGATCGGCGTCGGCAACGCGGTGATCGCGAGCCAACTGGCAATGGGCACGGAGGTGCTCGACGAGACACAGGCCGCGCTGGCCCCTGGCGGCGTGCGCATACCCTGCCTTGTCCAGCCCTTCGCGCGCTATCCAGACCTAGAGCGCGACGAAGGCAGCGCGGGCGAGACGTTGAACCGGGCGATCGAGGCGGCGGCAGCGCTGGGCGCGGACCATGTCTATATGATTACCGGCGGGCGCGGCACGCTCAGTTGGGAAGCGGCAGCGGCGCGCTTTACCGAGCTGATCGCGCCGTGCATCGACCATGCCCGCGTCCGTGGCATCAGCCTGCTGATCGAAACCTCAAACCTGTTCAACATCGACATTCACATTGCCCACACGCTTGAGGACACGATAAAGCTCGCAGAAATGGCGGGGATTGGCCACTGCCTGGATATCGGCGCGGCGTGGGTGGAGAGTGACCTCAAAGGAAAATTCGCTCGCGCCATGCCAACAACGGGGCTGGTGCAGGTCTGCGACTACGTGCCGGGCGATCGCACCACGCCCTGCAAATCAGTGCCGGGGGATGGCGTCATGCCACTCGACCGCATCATCGGTGATCTATTGGAGCTAGGCTATCAGGGCGTGTTCGATCTTGAACTGGTCGGCCCTCGCATCGTCGCAGAGGGCCACCGCGCCGCCTTCAAACGCGGCGCGGAAGCACTGTCGGAACTGCTTGTTAAGCTTGGCGCCTAGCTGACGACCCGGCCGCCGTTCACGCCAATGGTCTGCCCGGTGACATAGCCCGAATCCTCGTGACAAAGCCAGGCGCAGGCGTTGGCGATGTCGTTCGGTTCGCCCATGCGGCGCACCGGGATCGACTGAAGCAGCAGCTCGGCGGGAATCTGGAACTTGTCGCGGCTGGCCTCAGACATGATCGTGCCCATTACCGATCCGGGCGGAATGTTGTTCACCGTGATGCCTAACGGCCCAAGTTCCTGCGCCATCGAACGGGTCAGCGTTATAATCGCGCCCTTCGAGCTGGAATAGGTACACATCCCAATCGCTCCGGTCTGCCCGGACGACGACGAAATGTTGACGATGCGGCCCCAGTGCTTGGCCTTCATATCGGCTAGCACTTCCTGCGCGCAGATGATCTGGCCGAGAACGTTGATCTTGTAGACCACTTCCCAGCGCTCTTCGGTAACTTCCTCAAAGGGGACGAAGTCGGTGACGCCGGCATTGTTCACGAGGATCGTGACGGGGCCGAAAGCCTCGCGCAGTTTTGCGATGGCAGTCCGCACCTGAGCCCGGTCGGTAATATCAGCGCCCAGCGCGATGGCTTCGCCGCCAGCGTCGCGGATCACCTTCACCGTATCAGCGCAGATTGCTTCATTCAGATCGAGCACGCCGATGGCCACCCCGTCGCGCGCCAGCCGTTTGGCGCAAGCGGCGCCAATACCTGCCTGCGCGCCTGTGATGAGTGCTACCTTGTTTGCCATTATTCGCGTCCTTTCAGATCAATCAGGAATTGCCGCCCCATGGGCGAGAATGTGGGTGCCAGAAACCCAGCTGGCTGCGGGCGAGACGAGGAAAGCGACGACCTCGGCCACCTCACCGGCAGTGCCGATCCGGCCAAAGGGCGATTTCTGCTGGAAGTGTTCAAGATAGCCCGGCGGGCAATTATCCATCATGCCCGGCGAAGTCGGCCCCGGCGTAACGGTGTTGACCGTAATGCCGCGCTTGCCCAGCTCCTTGGCCCAGCTTTCGGTCATGCCCTTTACCGCCATTTTGCAGGCGGTGTATATGCCGGTCCCGGCCATCGGGTATTCGGCCATCACCGAAGCGAAGTTGATGATCCGGCCGCCATCACCCATCCGCTTTGATGCCTCGGAAGCGACGAACAGCGGACCCTTCACGTTGACACCAATCAGCCAGTCAATCTGCACCTCATCCACATCGGCGAGCGCACCGCCAGCGCTCACCCCGGCGCAGTTGATGACGATATCGATGCGGCCAAACTGACGATCGATCTCGGCAAACATGGCCTTCACTTCATCGAAGCTGGTGATGTCTGCCTTGATGGCGAATGCCTTGCCGCCTGTGGCAACGATTTCGGATACCACCTGTTCAGCCCCGGCGGCGCTGGCGGCATAGTTCGCGACAATGGCCGCGCCGTCACGCGCCAGCCGTTCGGCAACAACCTTGCCAATCCCGCGCCCCGCGCCAGTGATCAGCGCGACCTTGCCTGCGAGTGCTCCTGTCATTTCGGCTAATCTCCCGTTGCCTTTGCCTAAACACCTGTTCAGCGCGGCGCAACCGCGCCCACGATCAGTCTCCGGCCAGCCTGCCAAGGAAATCCGCGACGAGGTCTGGGTGAGTCAGCATAATGTCGTGCGGGGCATCGACCGTCTCGACAACATCGCCCACCAGCGAGCGGGCACAAAACTCATCGGGACGACGCATCAGCGTTCCGGCACAGTTGAGCATGGCGCGCGGGATGCTGGTCAGCCGAACGGGATCGGCCAGTCGCAGTTTCTGCAGGAAACAGGCCCAGGGATGCGGCGTGAGCCTCTCCAGCGCGCGCTCGGCCTCGGCACCGGAGAGCCCGTAAATGGCAAGTGCGCGCTCGTCAGGCCACAAGCCAAGCGGCACACCATCAACCTCGACGACGTCTTCGGCCAGCACCACAAGGCCGGGGGAAATGTCGATCAGCGCCTCACCATCCTGCGGGACCGGAGCGTCAAGGTGGGCCAGCCACGCCACCCGTCCGGGCGCGCGATCTGCCGCGCCAGTGATGACCATGCCGCCATAGGAGTGGCCCACAAGGATTACCTTTGTCGGAGCAAGGCTTTCCATCAGCGCGGCGACTTCTGCCACGTGGGCTTCAAGATCGATCCCGGGGTGCAGCTCGGTTGCCCGCTCGGCAAGGCCGATCAGCGTCGGGGCATGGACCGTGTGGCCCTGCGCGCGCAATCGCTTGGCGACCGGTTCCCAGCACCAGCCGCCATGCCCGCCGCCGTGGACAAGGACAAAGCAGGCCATGGGCAGGCTACCCCACCGGCTTCATGTCGATCACCCAGCGCACCGATCGGCGCATCGGTTCGATACCGTCATGCGGACTGCCGGGCGGCATGTGGTGCATACCAGCATAGACTGTCATCGGATCGCCGCCTGACAGCGGCACAAGGCGCTGCACACCGGCGAGCGCAAAGGCATCGACCAGATCGGCGCGGCACGCTTCGGGATAAATGCCGACGGTTTGCGTCGTGTCATCGCACCATTTGATCACGTCCATCAGGTTGTCGACCGGCACGAAGTTGACCACGCGATTGTTCAGCTTGTCATAGAAATCGACGCGATCGTTGAACTTTGAAACAACGAAGCCGCCGTTCAGCGTGTCACCCTCAACGTGATAGAAATCGTCATCGAGCGCGGCGGCCTCCATCTCGGCTTCCAGCTCGCGGTTGCGAGTGGTGAAGGGCGTCGAAAGCAGCGGCGGCAGTGTGGCATAGGCCGCAACCATCTTGCGGCCCAATTCAACAACCCGGCTGATCTCGTCCTCATCCGTGCCGCTTTCGACATAGACGATGCGGGTGTTGGCGCAGGCGGTCTGGTTGTAAAACCCGGCAATCGTGGCAAGGCCCACCGCCGCCTCGTCCATCATCGCCTCGCTCTCCAGCGTTTCGCGGCCGATCATCGACATCGAATACTTGGGGTTCAGCGCGGTAAGATCGATCCCCGGCTGGAGGAATTTCTGGATGTGCCGAACCGAGCTCATCCCGCCCCAGGCGGTGATTTTGTCGATCCGGCTGGTGCGGACGATCTGGCTGTCCATAAACTCGTCGCCACCCTTCCAATAGGCAACCGCGATGTGCTTCGTAACCGGATGATCGGGCGCAAGATCGATCAGTGTGCGGGCAATGGCATTGGCAGTGAGCGGATCGTTTGAGGGCGACTTGATCAACAGATCGCTCTTGGTCAGGCCTGCGCGGGCAATAGTTAGCGCGGCAACCACCGGAACGTTGCCTGCCGTGATGTGCAGCTGGCGCGTGCCGACCGCACGGATCGAGACATTCGAATAGGCACCTGCTCCAGGCACCCAGCCATCGAGATAGGCAAGCCCGATAGTCTTGTCGGCTAACGCTGTAAGTGATGCGGGTTCGAACATATGCGGCAGGGCATCATAGACGCCGCGCAGGATCGGTTCGGAGAGGCCTCCTGCCATCAGCGCCAGCTCAAAACTCTGCTGCAGTAGCGGATTACCGTCGAGCTTCAGCCGCTCACCCAGCGCCGCGAGAAGATCAATTATCTCGGCCATCGGCGTGTGGTGCAGATCGGCCAGCCGGGCCGTGTCACCCAGAACCAGATCGTGAATGTGTTTGTGTGGATCAGCCTGCCGAAAGTCTGCTCCGCCGCGTCCCTTATAGGTAACTGCATCGTCGCCCGGCATGATGATGCGGCCACGCGCGATGATCGGGATATCGAGCACCGGTTCCATCACTCTGCCCCGCTGACAAATTCCATGAACTCGTTGTAGGCGGCCTGACTTCCAGCGCAGGTGATCTTGTCATCGCCGCCTTCGTTTTCGGCAAAGCGGCGGATGGTCTTTTCGGCGCGAGGGCCGCCCCAGCCGCAGTCGCACTTTTCGTCCCAATGCATGGTAACTTCGTCACCGCTGGTGAAACCGCCCCAGTAGGACATGGGGATCGGATCGACGAGCACCAGCCGCCCCTTCTGAACGCCCTCTCGCGGCAAGGCTTTGCCTTCGCCGTCCATCAGCAGCGGCACGGTGTAAGGCAAGAAATGGAAATAGCCCGCCTCGCACAGCGGCGCGTTGCCGATGCATTCGGAAAAGCCATACTGGTTGGCGATCCGGCTCACGCCGAAGAAGTGCTTGATCTGGTCCTCCCAGTCGGCCGGAGCGTCTTTATAGCCCTTCATCCCGCCGCCGCCGGAAACCACCGAACCTTGCGCGAATTCGCAGACCAGTCCTTTTTCCAGTCCCGCCTTAGCGACACGATAGAGATCAGCGAACGTGCCGCCGATCTTGATCTTCTGGCCTTTGAAATCGTGGATCATCTTGCCGAACCACGCCTCCATATCCGCCTCGCGGCGGCGGCCCTGTTCGAGCATCAGCCTGCGCTGTTCGAGCAGCGCCTGATCGAGACCCAGGCTCATGATCTCGCCCTTGTCTTCGGCGGCCTGAAGCCGGCCCGATAGCGCCATCAGATCGGCAGGAATGTGGCTTTGATACAGCGTATGATAATGCTCTGGTCCGCCCGCCATTTCGACATTGAACAGGTCCATCATCTTCATCATCGTCTGATAGCCACCGCGATACATCGGCGAGAATGTTGGCAGGTGCTCTTTCCAGTGATCGATGCCCGAGCAAGCGCGGTTGACGTTATAGAAATGAAATTTCCACGCCGGCAGCTCGTCATAGGAACGCGGCACGAATGACAGTTTTCCGGTGGTCCCGCTGGAATAGGTCACCAGCATGCCGAAAGCCTCCAGCCGCTGCAGCCAGCCTTCGATGGTAGTCAGGCCGGTGATGTCCATCTTCGTCAGATCATGGGCAGTCAGCTTGTCGAGCCAACCGGTGAGCTTGGCAAAATCTCGGTTCTCGATGATCTGGATCGGATAATTCTTGAGCACGCGATGATCGAAGCAGACGGGAAGCACGTCCTCGATCTTGTCGATATGCTCCACTCCTTGCCGGTCGGCCAACTTCTTCAGCGCCGGGATTTTATTGCGCATCCGGGCGAAATTGATCCGCACCGCATCAAGCTGCAACTTCTCGCGTTCTTCGCGCGGGATAGCATAAAGGTCCTCGAAACGGCGTGCGGTCCAGGCACCGGGATTATCGGGTAGCAGCGAAATCGACATGACAGGCCTCCCAAGACCCAGTGGGAAAGATTTGATCCATATGGATCACAAGTCAATGTATCACTTGCTGGTTGGTTCGATCACCAGTTGGACGAGCAGTTGGACTATCTCAGCTTCGGAATGATCCGGACCGCGTAACAGCCACCAGGCGATGATGTCCACCGCCCCCCGCACACCGAAATGCGCCCTAAGACCCGGTGGCAGCGTGCCCTCACCTTGCGCAGACTGCTCGGCAAGCAAGCGGGCAGCATTGCCGAATTGCTCACGCAGCACGGAGCCGCCACCCTGCGAAAGCAGCAGGGTCCAAAGCCTGCGGTTCTCGGCAACGTGGCGGACGAGCGCATGGGCTGCATCTTTGCGCGCCTCGCCAAAGAGCAGCGGCAGGCCGCGCTCAAGCAGCGGGCCGACCGCGTCCCCGGCAATATCCCGCAACAGGTCGTCAAGCGCAGGGTAATGGCGAAAGAAGGTGGCATAGCCAACACCGGCAAGATCCGTCAGCTCCTTCACCGATATGTCGGCGAGCGGCTTGTGATCGAGCAAAGCCAGCAGCGCACGCTGCAGCGCCTGTCTCGATTTGACTTTGCGTAGATCCATGGCCGCCTGATGCCGCGCTGACGCTGCTCGGGCAATCACCAAGTGCGGAGTCGGCTCACAGCTTCACCAGTTCATAGTCCCCAGCCGCATCAACCTGCGCCTGCCAGCCGGGATAGACGACGATGGTGGTGAACACCTCCTCGATGATCGCAGGAGATGCCACGACATGGCCGGGCACAAGCTGGCTGCCGAGATAGACTGGCGTTTCGGCAAAGCCCTGCCCTAGATTTGCGCGGCGCGTCTTGGCCGGGGCGGGCGGCGCCGATGGCGTGACCGCACCACCTGCCGCACTTGGCGAAGGCGTGACCACCCGGCTGGCGAGGCGCACGCCGGTTACCTCGGGCACCTCGTGGTCGCGGATGTGGTTGTATTCGGCCATGTGGCGCGCGTTGAACGCGGCAATGGCCCGCGCGCCCAAGCCATCGTCAACAAACGACAGGTCGCCCAGCTTGCTCTCGGGCGCGACGTCGAAGGTTAGTGAGAAGTTCTGCCCGGCATAGCGCATGTTGACGCGATACGAGGCTAAAACGGCCTCTTTCGCGAAGCCGGCGGCGGTGAAATAGCGTTCCGCACGATCACCAAGTTCGCCCCACAGGCCGCGCAGCTTGGGCAGATCGAGCGCATTGGCCTTAGCAATCAGCGAGCGTTCCTCGTCAATCGCCGGATCGGCAACCAGCGTGCCGAGCGCCGAGAAGGTCGGCGAGGCCTTGGGCACCAGCACCTTGGTAATCCCCAGATCCTCGGCCTGAATCGCCGCGAAGGCCGGGCCGTTGCCGCCATAGGCGAGCATGACGAGATCCTTGGGATCAACGCCCTTACCCGCCGTCGTGCGGCGTACGCCCTGGCTCATGTTGGCATTGACCACCCGCCAGCAATCGAAGGCGGCTTGCTCTGCAGAAGTGCCCATTTCGGCACCGATTGCGGCGAAAGCTTCCTCCACACCAGCGCGTGTCAGGCAGAACGAGCCACCGGCAAAGCCTTCCTCGGTCGAGAGGATGCCGAGCATGACCAGCGCATCGGTAACCGTCGGCTCAGTGCCACCGCGACCATAGGCAATCGGGCCGGGCTCTGAGCCCGCCGAACGCGGGCCGACCTGCAGGGCTCCGGCATTGACGTGGCATATCGAGCCACCACCCGCGCCCAGCGTTTCCACTTTCACCATCGGCACGCCGATCAGATAGCGGTGGTGCATGTTCCACCCCGCCTCAGCCGGAGCCGCGCCATTGAGCACGAGGCTCATGTCATAAGATGTGCCGCCCATATCGACGCAAAGCAGGTTCGGATGCCCCTTGGCCGTGCCGACATGGGCCGAACCGATCACGCCGCCGGCAGGGCCTGAGGCCAGCACGCGGATCGGTGAGCCCTCGATATAGTTCACACTCATCACCCCGCCAGATGCCTGCATCACCATCAGCTGGCCGGGATAGCCGCCATCGCGCAGCCGGGTGACCAGCCGCTCGAGGTAGCCCGTCACCCGCGGCGCGACGAAGGCGTTGACCACGGTGGTGCTGGTCCGGTCATATTCCGGCGCGCGCGGCAGCACTTCGTGGCTGAGCGACACGGCAACGCCGGGCAGTTCCTCGGCGGCGATCTCGGCTACGCGCTTTTCGTGGTCCGAATTGACGTGGGCAAACAGCAGCGAGACCGCGAGCGATTCCACGCCCTGCTTCTTCAGCTGGCGACAGGCATGGCGCACGCTGTCCTCATCGAGCGCCTTGTGCACCGTGCCATCGTGCAACACCCGCTCGGCCACGGTCAGGCGTCGGCGGCGCGGGGTGATCTGCTTGGGCGGAGCGAGGCGGACATCCCAGATGTCTTCCTTGTAGCCGCGCCGGTATTCGATCTCGTCGCGGAAACCC
>CANGBE010000050.1 GCA_947451875.1 Sphingomonadaceae bacterium
CAAACAGGCGGTCAAATCCGACAGTGCTGCGGCGATAAGGGGTAAGGTCCAAACGGTTCATGCAAAAATCCTCCAATGAGCAATCTTCGATACGATTGAGGCCCCAAGCGGGCGCCTCGGCTTATTGTGCCATGACCAGTCTGGCTCATGACACGTTAAGTGAGATATGTTAGCGCAAGCTTGTTTCAAGGCCTGCGGGTTCGCTAAGGGAAATTCATGCCGAAAATTGAGATATACACGCAATGGGGCTGCGGCTTCTGCGTGCGTGCCAAGGCTCTGCTCGATGCCAAGGGCGCAGAATACACCGAGTATGACACGACCATGCATACGGCCAAGCGCGCCGAGATGGTGGCGCGCAAGCCCGATGCCCGCACCGTGCCGCAGATATTCATTGATGACGTCGCCTATGGCGGCTGTGATGACATTCACGCACTCGATCGTGCCGGCAAACTGGACGCGATACTCGGGCTGTGACCTTGGTTCGCGCTGCCTTGTTGCAGATGTGCTCGGGGATTGATCCAGCGGCCAATGCTGCTGCTATCGATGCCGCGATTGTTGAGGCCAAGGCTGGCGGTGCAGCGATGCTGTTCACGCCAGAGATGTCGAACATCATCGACCGCGATCGCAAGCGTGCCTCTGCGAAGGTGGTTTCGGAAGAGCACGATCCAGTCCTCGCGGCGGCTCGCGAAGCTGCCGCCCGCGCAGGCATCTGGGTGGCGCTTGGCTCTCTGGCGATTGATCGCGGTGACGGGCGTTTTGCCAATAGGGCCTTTGTCATTGATCCATCGGGCGAGATCGCCTGCCGCTATGACAAGATCCACATGTTCGATGTCGACCTTGCGACGGGCGAATCGTGGCGTGAATCAAACGCCTATGCCCCCGGAGAGTTACTCGGCGTAGTCGAAGGAACACCGCTGGGCCGTCTGGGCTTAGCGATCTGCTATGATATCCGCTTCCCCGCTCTGTTTGAGGCGCTGGAGCAGCGCAAGTGTGATGCCATCGCCATTCCCGCAGCCTTTACCGTGCCGACAGGTCGCGATCACTGGCACCTGCTTCAGCGAGCGCGGGCGGTGGAAGCAAGTGCGTTCGTCCTCTCCGCCGCGCAGGTTGGGCATCATGACGACGGGCGTGATACCTATGGGCACAGTCTGGCGGTTGATCCCTGGGGTAAGGTCTTGCTCGATATGGGCGGCGATGCACCGGGACTTGGCTTCGTAGATTGCGATCTTGATCGTCTGACTGAAGTCCGCGCCCAACTGCCTAGCCTTGCCAACAAGCGCGTTATTCCCACATAGCATTCTGCAATGATTGTGTTTGATCTTGAATGCCGCACTGGTGGGCACCGGTTCGAGGGCTGGTTCGGCTCTTCTGGTGACTATGCCGACCAACTGGAACGCGGTTTGGTTACTTGCCCCTCTTGCGGCAGCGCCGAAGTTGGCAAGGCTGTGATGGCCCCCAATGTCGGGCGCAAGGGTAATCAGGTGGTTGCGGCTCGACCTAGCGCACCATCAGTCAGCGAAACTTCCCCTGATACGGCAGCGGTAACCAACGCGGCTCCGCAACTTCCGCCCGAAGCCGTTGCTTTGCTCCATGCCATTGCTGAAAAGCAGGCTGAAGCGCTGAAAAAATCGCGATGGGTGGGTAACGGCTTTGCCGAAACCGCCCGCGCCATTTATTACGGCGAGATAGAGCCTGAGCTCGTCCACGGTCAGGCGAGCCCAAAGGAAGCGCAGGAACTCATCGAGGAAGGGGTGGGGATTGCACCGGTGTTATTCCCGATTGTCCCGCCGGGCGAAGCCAACTGATTGCATCCCATTGCTGCCGAGCATATGGGGGCTGAGGCGCGCCCGTAGCTCAGCAGGATAGAGCATCAGATTCCTAATCTGGGGGCCGTGGGTTCGAATCCCGTCGGGCGCACCATTAATTTCAATATCTTAATTGATATCTGAGTTCTTGCATCCCTCAAGAATCACAAGCTAGGCATCAGATAGGCATCAGCCGGAGCCATTTCACGCTTCGCTTTGACCTTCACCATCACCTCAATCGCCACTCGCATAATTCGAGTTCTGCTCATGCTGACACTCCGAGATGGTCACTGTCGGCAGATATTTTACGAAAGGCGAGCCAACGGCAGCTTTCAGGGCAAGTGTCAGGCGAGCGCTAAGGCTGAAAAGTTGTGGAAAGCGGACGTTGCTATTGCGTTCAATCTGATTAGACATTGGCATTGATGGATCAAGAAACTCCCGAGCCTTCGTACCAGCTTAGCAAGCTCGGATGGGGTTGGTTAGGTCTTCTATTACATTGCCTGATCGTTTCGTGGATCATAGGAAAATTCAACAGTTCGACTGAGCTTACACCTAGCCACGAAGGGCCCCTTCAATTTGCCCTTTATGGCGCATGTATCTTATCTGCATTTTCAGCAGCGCTGATCTTTTGGCAGTCGCAAGGAGCCCTCTATCGCCGGTTGGTCATGAGCCTCATTGTGGCACCAATCTTCGCATTCCTCGGCGTATTTCTGCTCGTCGCCGAAGTTGCCGCTTTTGTGGAGTTAAATCATGACTTCCCAGCAGAACGAACGAGAACATTCGACGGTTTAATCGTGCTAGAGCGAGCCTACCAAACACACGGAAAAGGTCGTAGCTGGAATATCCAGACTACTCCGATCTGGTCGAATATCGACATCACACAATCAGATTACAATTTCATGCTCGGCCACCGGGCACCAAATGACCGTGGAAGTGATCCAGACGAAGTAACAAGCAACGGGTATTTTTGTGCCCGAGTGACGCTACAACAATCCGGCGAGGCGCTCCGCGTTATGCACGCTGGCAATTACAATCTCCCACCAGGTTCCGTTGGTATTTGCTCTGAGATATTGGCGGCAAATCCCCACCTTCCGGTTGTTGAGTGATGTCAGCAATGTTGTCGTGTCCGGAAAGTCTGCTTTGGGCATCGCAAGCCGATTAGCGGACGTTCGGAGTGTTGCTGAACCAACTGCAAATTCAGCGCCGAGACAGAGTGCGACGACAGCCGACATGTGCACTCCATGCCTTGATTTGGCTCTGTTCAGGAGCATCCGAGAATCCTCGCACAAAGATATGCTATCTCCGCCAGAAGTAGATCAAGATTGCGGCTGGATCGTGCAGCAAGCATACTGGCCTCATCGTCAAGAAGGGCACTCGCCCTGCCAACCGGCCAACTTCGGCATCGGTGGCTTCACGACGTGGCCCAATGGGCAAACATAGGAGACCAAGACAATGGCCATTTCACCCCCCAACCCAAATAGCTTCAACGCACGTGATTGGGCTGAAGCCTTCACCGCCGAGTACCCTGAGCTTGAGGACGACGGATACAAGATCGGCCTCTGGTTCGGCAATGCCATCGCCGCAGGCTACGAGGCTGCTGAGAACGGCTTCCTGCTCCACGAGACGCAGCTTCACTCCTAAATCCCCTGCGCGCCCTTGCTGAGCGGGTGTCGCCGACTGGCGGCTCTCCTGCAATGAAAGGAACCCAATGCCGGAACACATCCCACCTGAAGTCGAAAAACGACGACAGCGCATCGCTTTCATATGGCGCTTTCGCCGCGATCTGGCGCGCAAGTGGTTCACCTTCCCGCCGGAGCAGCGAGAGCATCTGCTGAATACCCTAGAGTTGCCAGCGCCGCAGCCGGAAATAAACGCCGACATCGACGAACGCATCAGACGAGGTGCTGGGGCTGGGGCGGTCACGTTCAGTAGCCTGAACCATCTGACGGCTGCGCCAGTCCATACCCCGCCATCAAAGCCGCCAAAGACGGGACTGCTGCGCCGCATCTTCGGGCGTCGAACAGGCCGCTGATGCCGTACTTGCAAGCAGGCGGCGTGCGTTTTGGATGTCGGGGCGCGCTGGGTGGAATTCAGAGGTTTCAGGTAGGTGGATCGCCAATTAGAGTTATCTCCGGTAGAGCGGTAAGCTCGTATGTCCAACCGATTGCCGGAGTGCGGCATTGCTTGGCCGTGAGGGGCTATGATCCCGGTATCTCAGGCTCGCATGTTGCGATTGTGAAGGGAGTTTCGATGCGTTTTGGTTTCAGGGCGACTGTGCTCAGCACAATCATACTCGTTTCAGCGCCTATATCGGCCCAAACCACGACTTATTGCGGGGAAGCGGGGTTTGGGGTTCGCTGTACTACAACGCCAACGCCTAAGTCAGGGTGGGATCAACTCAATGACACTCTTGCTGATTTAAAAAAGAAGAGAGAGGCTCGGGAGCAAGTTGAGCAGCAAAGGCAGCTTGAGCAGCAGCAGGCCCAGTTGCGGGCTCAGCAAGCGGCGCAATATCGCGAGCTTCAAGAGAGAACTGATCAGCTTAGTCTGCAAGCCCAGCAGATTTTACTGCAGCAAGAAAACCAAAAAAGAGATGCTGAAGATTTGAACCGGCTGGTTTCCCAAGCGGTTCTTGATCATCGCTGCGAAGACGCCAAAACCATTGCGCTAACCGCTGGAAATTTGGGCCTTGCTGATCAAGCGATGCGCTTGTGTACGCCCCTCAAAGTCGCGCCGCCGGAAGCCCGCCCCGGTGGAGCAAATAAGCCTACCTCTTCTGCAAGGCCGGGTGCATTGAAGCAACCAACATCGAGCGCCAAATTCACCTATCCATATGCCAACCTGCTCAACCAACGGTCGTCCGTTCAGGCAACCACACAGCCACGGCCAACATTTCCAATTCCAACCATCTCATTTCAACGACCGGAGGGAACCTCGTCAGCCGTCAATATCTACGCTTACCGACAAGGTGAATATGCATCTCAACCTGACAAGGTGAAGTTTTTGGCCGAAAGTGGGTATGTGGAAGCCCAAGTCGGCTTGGGCAACATGTATTTCAGCGGCAATGGCGTGCAGCAAGACGACGCAGCAGCTCTGAACTGGTTCCGCAAAGCAGCAGATCAAGGTGACGCTGCCGCGCAGTATAATTTGGGACGAATGTATTCTGGAGGGAGGGGGGTGCCTCAAGATGACGTCGCGGCTGTTGCGTGGTATCGCAAGGCTGCCGATCAAGGAAATTTAAGTGCCCAATCAAATCTCGGAAGAATGTATGGCACCGGGTCAGGAGTCCCAAAAGACTATGTGGCTGCTGTCGGCTGGTACCGTAAGGCTGCAGGGAAAGGAAATGCTATCGCGCAATACAACCTTGCATTTATGTACATGAATGGTGCGGGTGTTGAGAAGGACTATATTCAAGCTTTCAAGTGGTTTAATTTAGCCGCTTCTATTTCAAAAGAGGGTAGAATTAAGGAATTAGCAACCAAAAATATGGATACTCTCAGCTCAGTACTGTCTGAGTCTCAAATTGCAGAAGCGCAACGCCTGTTCCGCGAATGGCGTACCGACTAAAGGCTGGTCACCAAAGTCTGCTCGCCAACCGGTCTAGCTCACGATCAACAAGACGCTGCTTTTCTGAAACCTTCGACCAGAGGCGCTCGCGCGTTGGCATCCGGGCATATTTGGAAAGGGACTTCAGGCGCAGGGTAGCCTTGTCGATGGCGCGATAGGCCCGATGCACCTGACACTCCCTTTGCGACTCGTAGGGCACCTTCCAGCCCTTCACAGAGGCGAACTGCGTCGTGCCGGGCGGTAGGGCCAAAACCGTGCAACGCCTGCCGGTGATCGGGCAGATCGCGTACCAGCGCTCTCCCCCGAAGTGCATGGGACTTCCAACCAGTGCGATGGTGCAGTTGATCTCCCTCCCACGCGCGATGCCGGTGATCCGAAGACATGGTTGGTGCTCGCGGCAGTGAACATCCGACACGAGCGTCAGCATCGCTACCGTTTGACCGTCGCAAGTCCACTTCCGGTCTCGCCTGCTCATGCAATCGCGCCTGACCATGCCAAGGCGCTTCAGATCAGCGAGGTTGATGCGGATGCACTCCTCAGCCGTTGCCCGGTTGCTGCGCCTGCCTGATCCATAGCCGCCCATGCGTGGCTCCACATTAATCGAAATACTTTGCCAAACCGGCACTGGTGATCGGAAATGGCTGCAAGGCGGTGTGATGCAACGTCGCGAGCCCAACCAATGCCTGTTCGATGGGTGTACGACAGTCATATCGAACGCCTGAAGGCCAGCTTTCTGCGGCTTTCCGCCATTTTCCCGGTGTTCGACAGCCCCTTTACACACGAGAGGGAGAGGAAGAGAAAGAAGAGTGTGTGTAAATAGGTTCATACATATCTTGTTTTATCCCTCTACCCTTAGAGAATCTGCCGTTTTCCTGTCCGATAAACCCGTCGAACAGGCGTCGTACATGTCGTACAGGCGCGGCTCCATCATTCTGGGAAGAAAACGACGTCGATGCCGCCTGTCCTGCCAGCAGTGGTTGCATGGTGGTATTTTGTGCGGGCAACATCACCACGCACCACAAGCTGCTCAATCGCGTCGGCGAGTTCTCGATGGTTCAGACCCGTCCGCTTGCTTAGCAGTGATACTGGGACATAGCTTGCTTTGATCGCCGCGATCTCACTCGGGCGGCTGGATTCTGGCCCCCCATTGCGCAGGATGCCAGCCGCAGCCGACTTTACCTTCGCGGCGTCGGCCTGAACCTTGCCGCCGTGCATGTGCTGGCGGATGAAGTTCAACATCGCTGCATCACTGCCTCTCGTGAAGCTGCAAGCCCACTCGAGGTGCTCGGTTGATAGCACCGGGCGAACTGGGGCGTCGAACACGCTGAGCACACCTGCAAGGCGAACCGCTTTTTCCAGCGTCCGCCCGAGCAAGACTCGCTCCGCCGTTTCCTCGGGCAACGCCATCATGTCTGCATGAAAGCTGTACTTGAGTTCCTCGATCCGCGCCTCAGCCTCGTCCGAAATTTGGATGATATTATCGGCAGCGCCAGCCAACCGAACCGCATCGAGTGTCTCGGTCATCTGCTGGGTTAGTGCGAATCTTTGCTGCCTACCCGGCTGCGGGGGCACATTACCGTCGCCTTGGGCAAATAGCATGCGGTTGAGCAGGCCCGACATAATGTCGCCCTCGCTGAGTGCCGCCCCGAGCTTGCTGGGGACTGCATAGCCAAGGAGACTGAGACACGGGTGCTCGACTGCACGGCCCTTGGTACCGGCCTTCACCCTCGTATAATAAATATCATTGCTCGCGCTAAACAGGCGAAGGAGCATCTTCTCGACCTCCTTCAGGTGTGGGTTGCCGCGCTCTCCCCGAGCAGCAAGTGTGTGCGCGATCTCATCGACCACAGAAATCATTCCACGCCAGTCGTCCAAAGCATCTTCTAGCCCCGCACCTGATGCGAAATCACCAAGTTGCTGGGCTCCGCCAGCCCGTACGATGGACTTTGTCACGCGCTGCACATGGTCTTTGCCCGAGGTTGTAGGAGAGACAGAAAGACCAAAGCTGTTGAGACGCATGCCATCTGGAAATTGAAAATGACCACTACAGGTCGATGCCATCGCCAGCACCACGCCCAACACTGTCATACCAGGTTGAGGCTTAGGTGCCGTGCTGAGGGCAATTTCGACCACGGCGGCCATGAAGCCTCGAAATGGGGCAGGGAGCGGTGCTTGGGAGCGTTCGGCTTCCAGTGGCGCTTGCATCGCAGGGGCGGCGGCTGACATGACGCTAGCAACTCGCAGGGTGCTGTCCTTGGTCATGTGGATGACCGACGCCATCGTCACCTGCCGTTGGCCCTTCACGTTCCGCCCCTCGAGGCTCTCCCACTGCTTTCGCAGTTCGTCCTCGCCGGGGTACTTTGCCCCCAGCGCTGACCAGTCGTTAAACAGGTAGAAGCCGGTGTCGTCGCCCTCGGTCTCGTGGAACAGGGCCATCATGACCTTGATCCAGTCGGGCCTGAACATGTCAGGGTCCAACTGGTCGAGGTAGCCCTCCATCTTCTCTGTAGTCAGGCCGAGCTTGGGTTCGAACCCTGCCAAGAAATCGTAAGGATCAGCAGGTTGGCACACACTGGTGGCCACTATCAAGTCGGCCAATGCATGCTCCAACTTACCCCAGATGCTGTTGATTTGATCCTCGGTCAAAACGGGCGTGCTGGTTGGTACGCTGGTCCACTTTATCTGACTGCCGGATGGGTGTGTCCCGGCCACGACGCACTGCTGACCATTGCCAAGGAACTCGAGCTTTCTTCCGGTGCCGAAGTCCAGCGCACGCTTTGGCATCATCGCGTCACATGCCACCAATATGGCAAATTTGTTCGAATTATTGCGGAAGCGCAGCGCGATGTCATCCGGGGCCACGCCCGCCAATTCGGAGATGAAGGCTCGCAACAGAATTTCAATGCGATCCGCCAGCGCTTCGTCTTCAACATCGACGTCGAAAGCCTTGTGGTTTCGTGTCTGTAGGCAGATGCCTAGGCGGTCATCGTCCTGCCAACGTTCAACATCGCCCAATGTCGTCGTGTGCTTCGTCCACCCGGCAATCCCGTGTGCCTCATCACTAGCGTTGATCAGGCTGGGCGACTTGCCAAGCTGCGAAAGCGATGAATTTTTGCTGATCGGCGTTTGCGGATCGCAGACGATAGGCAGGAGGTCCGGCAGAAATGCCGGGTTCGAGGCAAAGAGCTGCCATGTGCTTTTCGACGCCCCGAAGGGTAGCGACTCATTTTCTGCTGGAGCGGTCATCGGCTGCCTCCCGCTTCAATTACAAATACGGGGCCACCAATCACCGATGACACGTCGGCCAGAAACTCGTTTCGGGCTTTGCGATATGCCCTCACGAACCCGGCGCGGCGCGCTTCAGGTGGCGGCAAATTTGGCTCCCACTCGACTTCCACCACTGAGGTTTTGATGTCGAACGAGAATGATGCGAGGTAGCCACCGGGCAGGCGGAACGGCTTGGCTTTGATGTAAATCACGGTCGGATTTCCTTGAAGGAACCCGC
>CANGBE010000051.1 GCA_947451875.1 Sphingomonadaceae bacterium
GAGCCTGAAGCGCCGGTTGAACCCGTGGTGATCTTCCCTGGCCAGGCACCGCGCTTCGCCTCGGCTGCACGCCCATTTGAAGGTCCGAACCAGCCTGCTCCAGTGCCAGCTGCTGTTCAAAGCCAAGAACCCACGCCAATCGAAGCCGGTCGTCGCTTTGACTCGCCAAGCGCCATGCCTGCATCGCAGATGCCCGTCTCGCCATCTTCCGGACCGGCCATCGACCACGAAGAAACCGAGCGCGCGCTTAAAGCCGCGCTGGCGACCCTTCAGCGCATGAGCGGAGCCGCCTGACCCCCGCATTTTCACTGCATTGCTATTCAGCTATTAGCTCTGCGCGACGAGGCTGCGGTTTCATCGCTTCGCAGTTGCAAAAACACGATCCTGTCGGCATGGGGGCATCCCGCGCAACTTCGCTGCTTTTAGCGGTGAGGTGAGTCGCGTTTGATTTCCTTTGAAACCATTCAGTTTCGAGGGGGTGCTACAGGACGGGTTTATCGATGAGTTTTCCAGAGCCGGGGTATCCAGAGTCTCAGGGCCTTTACGATGCGCGCAACGAACATGACGCGTGCGGTGTGGGCTTTGTTGCCCATATCAAGGGCGCCAAAAGCCATGCTATTGTCTCGCAGGCGCTGGAGATTCTCAAAAACCTCGATCACCGCGGTGCGGTTGGCGCCGATCCGCTGCTAGGTGACGGCGCCGGGATTCTGATCCAGACGCCAGACGCGCTGTTCCGCAAGTGGGCCAAGGCTGAAGGTCTGACTCTGCCTGCCGAAGGTGATTATGGCGTTGCCATGTGCTTCCTGCCGCAAGATCGGGCGAGCCGCGACTTCATCGTCGGCATCTTCGAAAAGTTCATCGCCAAGGAAGGCCAGCGCCTTATCGGCTGGCGTGACGTTCCGGTAACGCTGGACGGTCTGGGCAAGGCCGTGATCGAGCAGATGCCGGTGATCCGCCAGTGCTTCATCGAACGCGGCGAAAACTGCCCCGATCAAGACGCATTCGAGCGCAAGCTTTTGGCGATCCGCAAGCAGACGCAGAACCCGCTGGCAGCGCTGGCTGAAAAGCATTCGCTGCCCGGCCTGACCCAGCTTTACATGCCCAGCTTCTCCAGCCGCACCGTGGTCTATAAGGGCCTGTTGCTGGCGACGCAGGTTGGCAGCTTCTATGACGATCTGCGCGATCCGGACTGCGTTTCGGCGCTTGGTCTGGTCCATCAGCGTTTCTCGACCAACACCTTCCCCAGCTGGAAGCTCGCCCACCCCTATCGCTTCATCGCCCACAACGGCGAGATCAACACGGTGCGCGGCAACGTCAACTGGATGAACGCCCGCCGCCGCACGATGGAAAGCGAATTGCTTGGGGCTGATCTGGACAAGATGTGGCCGATCATCCCGCACGGCCAATCAGACACCGCCTGCCTCGACAATGCGCTCGAGCTGCTGCTCGCCGGTGGCTACAGCCTCGCTCACGCGGTGATGATGCTGATCCCGGAAGCCTGGGCCGGCAACCCGCAGATGGATGCAGGCCGCCGCGCGTTCTACGAATACCACGCCGCGCTGATGGAACCGTGGGACGGCCCCGCAGCCGTCGCCTTCACCGATGGCCGCCAGATCGGCGCGACGCTGGACCGCAACGGCCTGCGCCCTGCCCGCTTCCTCGTCACCGACGATGATCTTGTCGTCATGGCTTCGGAAAGTGGCGTTCTGCCGATCAAGGAAGACAATATCGTCCGCAAGTGGCGGCTCCAGCCGGGCCGCATGTTGCTGATCGATTTCGAACAGGGCCGGATCATCGAAGACGAAGAGCTGAAGACCCAGCTCGCCGCTGAAGAACCCTATGAGGAATGGCTGGAAGCCGCGCAGTACAAGCTGAAGGACCTCGATCTGGTCGAGCCCGAGCTGGCTGCCCTGCCGGTGGAAACCACCAGCCTGCTCGATCGCCAGCAGGCCTTTGGCTACACGCAGGAAGATCTCTCGCGCTTCCTTGAGCCGATGGGCACCAATGGTGACGATCCGCTGGGTTCGATGGGCACCGATACGCCGATTGCCGTGCTTTCGGATCGCAGCCGCCTGCTCTTCGATTACTTCAAGCAGAACTTCGCTCAGGTTACCAACCCGCCGATCGATCCGATTCGTGAAGAGCTGGTGATGAGCCTTGTTTCGATGATCGGCCCGCGCCCCAACCTGCTCGGCCACGATGCCGGTGCGCACAAGCGGCTTGAGGTCGATCAGCCGATCCTGACCGATGCCGAAGTGGCAAAGATCCGCTCGGTAGAGGCCGCGCTGGATGGCGCCTTCCGCACCGAAACCATCGACATGACCTGGGATGCCAGCTCCGGCGCTGCGGGGCTTGAGCAGGCGATCAAGGAAATGTGCTGGGCGGCGACCGAAGCCGTGTTGCAGGACAAGAACATCCTGATCCTGTCAGACCGTGCCCAATGCGCCGAACGCATCCCAATGCCGGCCCTGCTGGCGACCGCTGCGGTGCATCACCACCTCGTGCGCCAGGGCCTGCGTATGCAGACTGGCCTCGTCGTCGAAACCGGTGAAGCACGCGAAGTGCATCATTTCTGCGCGCTCGCAGGCTATGGCGCAGAGGCGATCAACCCTTACGTCGCATTCGAAACGCTCGAAGACATCCGCATTGCCAAGGAGCTGCCGCTCGACGCCAAGACGGTTCAGAAGAACTACATCAAGGCTGTCGGCAAGGGCATCCTGAAGGTCATGTCCAAGATGGGCATTTCGACCTATCAGTCCTATTGCGGAGCGCAGATTTTTGATGCCGTTGGCCTCAACAGCGCCTTCATCAGCGGCTACTTCACCGGCACGGCCACGACGATCGAAGGCGTCGGCCTTCCCGAAGTCGCCGAAGAAACCGTGCGCCGTCACGCAACGGCCTATGGTGACAGCCCAATCTATCGCCACATGCTCGACGTTGGCGGCATGTATGGCCTGCGTCTGCGCGGCGAAGAGCACGCTTGGACGGCACAGAACGTCGCTGCACTGCAGCACGCGGTGCGCGGGAACGTGCCCGAAAAGTATCGCGAATTTGCCGAGACGATCAACGATCAGTCAGCCCGTATGCTCACCATCCGCGGGCTAATGGATTTCAAGAAGGCCGAGCACCCGCTCGACATCAGCGAGGTTGAACCGGCCAGCGAAATCGTCAAGCGCTTCGCCACCGGCGCCATGTCCTATGGCTCGATCTCGTGGGAAGCGCACACCACGCTGGCCGTGGCGATGAACCGCATCGGCGGCAAGTCAAACACCGGCGAAGGCGGCGAAGATCCGAAGCGCTTCGTGCCGATGGCCAATGGCGATTCGATGCGTTCGTCGATCAAGCAGGTCGCATCGGGCCGCTTTGGTGTGACCACCGAATATCTCGTCAATTCGGACGATATCCAGATCAAGATGGCGCAGGGTGCAAAGCCCGGCGAAGGCGGCCAGCTGCCGGGTGACAAGGTCGACAAGACCATCGGTGCCACCCGCCACTCGACCCCGGGCGTCGGCCTGATCTCGCCGCCGCCGCACCATGACATCTATTCGATCGAGGATCTGGCCCAGCTGATCCACGACCTGAAGAACGTCAACGGCAAGGCGCGTATTTCGGTCAAGCTCGTCTCCGAAGTCGGCGTCGGCACGGTTGCCGCAGGCGTTTCCAAGGCCCGCGCCGATCACGTGACGATCTCTGGCTACGAAGGCGGCACCGGCGCTTCGCCACTGACCTCGCTAACCCATGCGGGCAGCCCGTGGGAAATCGGCCTTGCCGAAACCCAGCAGACCCTGCTGCTCAACAACCTGCGCAGCCGCATCGCGGTGCAGGCTGATGGCGGCATCCGCACCGGCCGCGACGTTGCTGTGGCCGCGCTGCTCGGCGCTGACGAGTTCGGTTTCGCCACTGCGCCGCTGATCGCCGCTGGCTGCATCATGATGCGCAAGTGCCACCTCAACACCTGCCCGGTCGGCGTTGCGACGCAGGATCCGGTCCTGCGCGCGCGCTTCACCGGCCAGCCCGAGCACGTGGTCAACTACATGTTCTTCGTCGCTGAAGAGCTGCGGGCGATCATGGCCGAACTGGGCTTCAAGACCGTCGCCGAGATGGTCGGCCGGGTCGACAAGCTCGATACCCGCGCGGCTATCGGCCATTGGAAGGCCAAGGGCATCGATCTTTCGCGCCTGCTGCATCAGGTTCAACCGGTCGAAGGCACCACGCTCAACTGGAGCGGCACACAAGATCACGGACTTGAGCACGCGCTCGACAATGATCTGATCGCCGCCGCCGCCGACGCACTGGAGAGCAAGTCTCCGGTGCGGATTGAACGCAAGGTAATCAACGTCAACCGCACCGTCGGCGCCATGCTCTCGGGCGAGGTTGCCAAGCGCTATGGCCACGTCGGCCTGCCCGATAACACGATATCGGTGAAGCTGACCGGCGTTGCCGGACAGAGCTTTGGCGCATGGCTGGCCCACGGTGTAACGCTAGATCTGACCGGCGATGCCAATGACTATGTCGGCAAGGGCCTTTCGGGCGGCCGCGTGATCGTTCGCCAGCCGGGCCATGTTGACCGTGAGCCTACCGCCAACATCATCGTCGGCAACACTGTGCTTTATGGCGCGATTGCCGGTGAAGCCTATTTCAACGGCGTTGGCGGTGAACGCTTTGCTGTTCGCAATTCGGGCGCGGTTGCGGTTGTTGAAGGCACGGGTGACCACGGCTGCGAATACATGACCGGCGGCACCGTGCTGGTGCTCGGCGAAACCGGGCGCAATTTCGCCGCGGGCATGTCCGGCGGCGTCGCCTATGTCTATGACGAGCATGGCAAGTTCTCTGATCGCTGCAACAAGGCGCAGGTCGATCTGCTGCCGATCTCGCCAGCGCGTGACGAAGAAGATGGCGCAGGCCGTCCGCAGCAGCGCAGCAATGGCGCATCGGACCCCGGCATGGGCGATATGCTGCGCCACGATGCCGAACGGGTGAAGGTGCTGCTTGAGCGCCACCACCTGCACACCGGATCGAAGCGGGCCCGCGAACTGCTGGATGATTTCGCCAATTCACTGGGCAAATTCATCAAGGTCATGCCGCGCGATTACGCTAAGGCGCTGAAACAAATCGAGGCCGAGCGTATCGCCGCCGCCTCCGTCGCAGCCGAATAAGGGTTAGATTACCATGGGCAAGGAAACCGGCTTCCTCGAACTTGACCGCAAGGACCGCACCTATGCGGACCCCAAGGGGCGTCTTTCACACTACAAGGAATTCGTCATTCCGCACGCCGAGCCGGAGCTGAAAGCTCAGGCCTCGCGCTGCATGAATTGCGGCATTCCCTATTGTCACAACGGCTGTCCGGTGAACAACATCATCCCGGACTGGAACCACCTGACCTATGAGGGCAACTGGCAGGGTGCGCTTGAAGTGCTGCACTCGACCAACAACTTCCCCGAATTCACCGGCCGCATCTGCCCCGCTCCCTGCGAGGCGAGTTGCACGCTGAACATTGTCGATCAGCCGGTCACGATCAAATCGATCGAATGCGCCATCGTCGACAAGGGATGGGAAGAAGGCTGGATCGTCCCGCAGGTGCCCGAAAAGCGCACTGGCAAGACGGTTGCCGTGGTTGGCTCCGGCCCCGCCGGTCTGGCGTGCTCACAGCAACTCGCCCGCGCTGGCCATTCGGTGACGCTGTTCGAAAAGAACGACCGCGTCGGCGGGCTGATGCGTTACGGCATTCCTGACTTCAAAATGGAAAAGCACCTGATTAATCGCCGTCAGGTGCAGATGATGGCCGAAGGTGTGGTGTTCAAAACCAGCACCGAAGTGGGCGTCCATGTCTCGATCGACAGCTTGAAGGAAAACTTCGACGCGATCGTCCTCACCGGCGGCGCAGAAGATGCCCGCTGGCTGGAGATCCCCGGCGCAGAGCTTCCCGGCGTGCGTCTGGCGATGGAATTCCTCACTCAGCAGAACAAGCGCAACGCCGGCGATGATGAATTGCGCGCTGCGCCGCGTGGGACGCTTACCGCCACTGGCAAGCACGTCATCGTCATCGGTGGCGGCGATACCGGGTCGGACTGTGTCGGCACTTCGAACCGCCAGGGCGCGGCTTCGGTCACCCAGATCGAAATCATGCCCAAGCCGCCTGAAAAGGAAGACAAGGCGCTGACCTGGCCCAACTGGCCGCTCAAGCTGCGCACTTCGACCAGCCATGACGAAGGTTGCGAGCGCGACTGGGCGATCCTCGCCAAGCGCGTGCTCGGCGAAAATGACGTCACTGGCCTCGAATGTGTTCGCGTTGAATGGGTCGGCGGCAAGATGCAAGAAGTGGCAGGTAGCGAATTCGTGCTGCAGGCCGATCTGATCCTGCTGGCCATGGGCTTTGTCGGACCGATCAAGCAAGGTATGCTCGATCAGGCCGGTGTTGCGCTTGATGCGCGCGGCAATGTTGCGGCCAACGTGGTCAACTACCGCACCAGCGACCCTCAGATCTTTGCCGCTGGTGACATGCGCCGCGGCCAGAGTCTTGTCGTCTGGGCGATCCGCGAAGGTCGTCAGGCTGCTCGTGCCGTGGACGAGGCGCTGATGGGCATCAGCGAGTTGCCGCGCTGAGCGCATCACACGACGCCATTGTCCTTGGAGCTGGTGCAGCCGGCCTCTTTTGTGCTGCCCAGGCCGGACAGCGCGGGCGGCGGGTGGTGCTGCTCGATTCTGCCGACGGGCCGGGCAAGAAGATTCTGATTTCGGGCGGCGGGCGGTGCAATTTCACCAACCTACACACCGCGCCCGATCGCTACCTTTCGCAGAACCCGCATTTCGCCAAGTCGGCGCTGAGCCGCTACACCGCGCAGGATTTCCTCGCGCTGGTGGAGCAACACGACATCGCCTGGCATGAAAAAACGCTCGGCCAGCTGTTTTGCGATGGCTCGGCGCGGCAGATTGTCGATATGCTGCTTGGTCTCTGCGCTGCCGGAGGTGCGGAGCTGCATTGCGGCGCGCCGGTTGGTGCTGTCACCCACTCGGATGGCTTGTTTCGCGTGACCTTCGGGACGCGGACTTTCACCGCGCCATCGATGGTCATTGCCACCGGCGGGCCGTCGATCCCCAAGATGGGCGCGACCAGCTTTGCCTATGATCTTGCCCGCCAGTTCGGCCTCAAGGTTGTCCAGCCGCGCCCGGCGCTGGTGCCGCTGACGTTGGGCGGCGATGATGTGTTGTTCCGCGAGCTTTCGGGCGTTGCCGCCGATGTTGTGGCGCGCTGCGGCAAGGCGGCGTTTCGGGAAGCGGCGCTGTTTACCCATCGCGGGCTTTCCGGTCCGGCGATCCTGCAAGTCTCGTCCTATTGGCAGAATGGCGAGGCGGTCGACATCGACTTCCTGCCCGATCACCAGTCCGGCTGGCTGCTGGCTGCAAAGGCTGACCAGCCGCGCGCCACTCTGCGCCGCCTGCTGCGCCAAGCCTTGCCAGAGCGGCTGGCAGACCGGCTGGCCGAACTGATCGGACTGGAAGGCGAACTTGCCCGGCTCTCCGACATGGCGCTCAGCGCCGCCGAAGCCCGCCTCGCCCGCTGGCGCTTCATGCCCAATGGCAGCGAGGGCTTTGCCAAGGCAGAGGTAACCGCAGGCGGCATCAGCACGGCGGAACTATCCTCAAAGACCATGGAAGCCAGCAAGTTTCCCGGCCTCTATGCCATCGGCGAGGCGGTGGACGTCACCGGCTGGCTCGGCGGCTACAACTTCCAGTGGGCCTGGGCGAGCGGCTGGGCGGCGGGGCAGGCGTTGTAACTGCCGCGCCTGCCTTTTCTCTTCACTGGACTTGTAACGGTTTTGTGCCGGTCACCTATCTCATTATGCCACCTTGGCCTCGAATGCGAGCGGACTGATGCCGCCCAGATATGAATGACGTCGTCGGGTGTTGTAGAACCCGTTGATGTACTGGAAGATGGCGGCCTCAGCATGTCGCCGGGTTGGCCATTTCTGCCGCCAGATCAGTTCAGCCTTCAGCGATTTGAAGAACGTTTCGACAGAGGCGTTGTCATAACAATTTCCTTTGCCGCTCATTGATGGGCGCAGGCCATGGGCCTGCAGCTTTTTCTGATAAGCATAGGAGCAATATTGGCTGCCACGATCTGAGTGGAAAAGGCAGCCTGGCGGCGGATTACGGAGACGCACAGCCATGTCCAGCGCCCTGATCGCCAGATCCTTCTTCATTCGATCACTGACCGCCCAGCCCACAACACGGCGGCTATGCAGATCGAGGATGACGGCGAGGTACAGCCACCCTTCGGACGTCCAGACATAGGTGATGTCACCCGCCCACTTCTGGTTGGGTGCCGCAGCAACAAAATCGCCGTCCAGCCAGTTAGCCGCGACGCCCAAACGGTGATGGCTATCAGTGGTAACCTTGTGCCTGCGGGTGCGGACCGGCTTGATCCCATTGATCTTCATCAGCCGTCCGACACGGCGCTCGCCGATAGCGAGGCCTGCCTCTTTGAGCTCCATCGTCATGCGAGGACGGCCATAGCTGCCAAGGCTAAGGCTGTACTGTTCCCGGATATGGGCCAGCACAGACATATCCGTGCGCGCACGCTGGCTGATCGGTCGTGTGCGCCATGAGCGATAGCCCCGCGGACTGACCCGCATCACCCGGCAGATCGTCTCCACCGGCCAGACATGGCGCCAGTTCTCCACGCCAAAGTCTTCATGGCGCGAAC
>CANGBE010000052.1 GCA_947451875.1 Sphingomonadaceae bacterium
AAAGCTCGCCTCCGGATTGAACCTCGAATATCCCTCAGCCCCAATGTCGTTCCCATCCCTTTGCAAGTAGCCAACCGTGCCCCGATCCAAAGCCCTTGTTGTCTGGTACGATAGTGGTTGTCCGCTGTGCACCCGCGAGATCGCGCTGATGCGGCGTTTGGATCGGGCCGGCCGGATTGATTTTGTTGATGCGGCCGATCCGGAGATGGCGTGTCCGCTGGATCGAACGCTGATTCTCGCGCGGTTTCATGCTCTGGAAAATGGCGCACTATTGTCCGGTGCTGCAGCTTTTGCGGCCATGTGGCGCGCGATTCCACTGCTCTGGCCACTCGGGCAGCTTGCCAGGATCCCCGTGATAGAGCGCTTGCTTGAATCAGCCTATGTTCGATTTCTCAAGCTCAGACCGCGATTGCAGGATTGGCTGCGATGATACCCTTCCATCTCCAGACAATCGACCATGTCGTCATTCTTGCGGCAGACGCCCCTCGGCTGGCGGCCTTTTACGTTGAAGTTATTGGCTGCAAGTTGGCCTGGGATCGGCCCGAGCTGGGCCTGACCCATTTGGAGGCAGGTAATGCTATGCTTGATATTGTCAGTATCGATGGCCCTCTCGGCAAGAATGGTGTCGCTTTGCCAGTAGGCCCGGGCAGGAATGTCGACCACCTGTGCCTGCGCATCGCACCTTTCGATTTTGAAGCCATGCGCCGGCATTTTGCAGCCTTTGGTATTAATGTAGAACCTCCCCAGATGCGGTATGGGGCGCAAGGTCGAGGTGCGTCAATTTACCTGTTAGATCCCGAGGGCAATGGTATCGAGCTGAAAGAAGACCATTAGGCATGGCTGCGGACAAGGAACCATAATGAATTTCGATGAGGTGAAATTGCAGGGGTGTTGGTCAGACGCTGAAATTGTCGCCTTCATCGAAAGCCAGCTAATACCCATGCGGCTCGCTGTTCATGATAGCACAGGATCGCCATGGGTGCTCTCGCTCTGGTACTTGCATGAAAATGGCCAGTTTTGGTGTGCGACTAATCGCAATGCAAAACTAGCCTCCTACGTTCAGGCCAACCCGCAATGCGGGTTTGAAGTCGCAGGCGATGCAGCTCCCTATCGCGGTATGCGCGGCAAGGGCAAGGCGAGCCTGATTCCCGAACGAGGGGGAGAAATCCTAACCCGGCTTTTGGACCGGTACGGTATTTCCCAAACAAGCGCTCTGGCGAAATCACTGCTCGCAAAGATCGATCAGGAAGTTGCGATCTGCCTAACGCCGCAAAGGATCAGCAGCTGGGATTTCACCTCCCGAATGGCGGGTGCGATAGCGGCGGAATAGATGTTCGGCCTAGTTCCATCCAGGCACATCACAAATTCGGAGGCGGCGCGATGCTGGTATCGCGTAGCGCGCCTCCTCCGATTAGTGGCAGACTATTGACCCACAACTGCGTTGCGTGCCCACGCCTGGTAGGGCGTGGGGCGATGCTCTGATCTCTGCTGTGGGTATGATGGAAAGTTCTGGTTTGCCCAACCCCATTGGGCTGGCCGAACTGGGCCACGCGAAGGGATTGGCAATCCGCCGCCGAAGCCCCGGCCACCATAGGCCATGACTGGCATCATGGCGCACGGGCCAAACAGGCCGCCAGAGAAGGCCCGGCCATTGAATAGGCCGGCTGGGCCAAAGCCGCGGCCGATGTTTGGTCCAAAGCCAAAGCCATAAGCGAGGCATCAGGATAACGGCCCAGGCCAAGCTTCTTTTCCTTGCCGTTGAAACGGTACTTGAAGCGCCAAAGTTTGCCGCCCGAAGGCTGGAGAAGAAGGAACAGGCCTTTTTCGTCAGTCTTCTTGATCGGCTTGTCGCCATGAACCAATGCGCGAATCGATATGTCTGTCAGTGCCATCGAATGGGGGCCACTTTTTTGAAGGTTTCCGCGTGGCCCCCATCGTGGCCCCCAAAGTGTCGCGGCTAGTGGCGATCAAAGGCGAACCACGGCGGTGACCGTGGCCCGCTTTATGGCAGATTTCTGCGGGTTTCACAACCTTCAGCGAACTGCCGCGAAGGGGTGTCTGGTGCCCAGAAGAGGACTCGAACCTCCACGCCCTTGCGAGCGCCAGCACCTGAAGCTGGTGCGTCTACCAATTCCGCCATCTGGGCACGGGCGTCGTGCAATAGCGCACAACGCTGGGTAGGAGCGGGCCGATAGCGGGCGGTGGGGGCACATGTCAACGACTAGGTTGGCCATACTTAATTTCAGTCGTACGCTTTCTGGATGTTGCAGGGATAGAGCGGGGCCTCACCGAAGCTAGTGAACGAGTGCGGGGGCACTAAGGCCCGGAGGGCAACTTACCTGTCAGTCCTCAAACTGCGGCGCTCTCCCTGCCATCGTACTTGTTACGGCTTCGATTTGATTTGCCGAACCCAGCAGGCGGGACTGTTCGGCGCTCTCGGCATGCAGGACCACATCTTCGCTCGCGTCTTCGCTGAGCGCGAACAAGCGTTTGGCTGCGCGGATGGCATCGGGGTTCTTGTTGGCCATTTCGCGCGCGATTGCCAAGGCGCGGGCTAGCGGATCAGCGTCAACGTAGGTGGCGAAGCCCATGGCATGCGCTTGGGTGCCGGTGAATTCGCGAGCGGTATAGGTCAGCTCGCGCAAGGCATCGCTGCGCACAAGGCCGCGCCACAGAGCAAAGTGGCCCATATCGGGGACGATGCCCCATTTGAGCTCCATCACCGCAAGCCGCGAATCTGGTGCGACCGCGCGCAGGTCCGCCCCAGCTGCGATCTGCAGGCCGCCGCCATAACAGACGCCGTGGACGGCTGCGATCACCGGCACGGGAAGCTTGCGGAACTGCATGGCAAGCTGCTGAAATTGATTGGCATTCCCGTGTGTGCGCGTGACGAGATCGTCGGTGATTCCACCCCCGCTGGAGATTGAAGCGAGATCAAGCCCGGCACAGAAAGCGCGACCTTCACCGGAAATCACCACAGCGCGCAAGCCCGCCATGGCTGAGAGATCGTCGCCAGCGGTCATCAGGGCGGCAATCATTGCCGGATCGAGCGCGTTCATTTTGTCCGGCCGGGTCAGGCGCAGGTGGGCAACGCCATGGCCATCAATCGACAGGGCAGTGCGGGCGGCGGGTTCAGGGTTGCTCATTGGTTGCGAGGGTTGACGATCCGGGGGCGCTCTGCAAGCGGAATTGCCGAGGGCGGTTCGGGTGGCGCCGGTGCTACGGTGGGCAGGTTAAGCGCATAGCTTCCATTTGGCGTCGTGTTGACGATCCCGGCCAGCCCCGCCGACGCTAGCTTGGCGCGCAGACGATAGACGTGGACGGCAAGGCTGTTGGTTTCGGGCCTGAAGTTCATCTTCCAGACTTCAGCCAGCAGTTCGTGCGGTGTTACCGGTTGACCCCCTGCCTGAGCCAGCCGTCAGAGCAGGCCAAGCTCACGCGGGTGGAGACCAAGTCGGTGGCCTTCAATCATGCCGTCGCGTAGCAACAGATCTAGCTCCAACGTGCCATGGTGACGGTGGCGGGCTAAAGCCAAAAGCATCTGCGCGAGCCGCTGGGCGGGGAGTTCAAGCTCTGCCAGTGCGGTCCCGCGCGGCAGAACCTCGCCAAAACCCAGCGCCAGCCAATGGGCCCGGTCGCGGCTCCACTCAACCCCGATCAGCATCGTTGCCGCTCGCGAGGAGATGCCGTGGATGTTGATGCGGTCATCACATCGTCAGCCAGTGCTGGGCAGGACGCCGGCTCGCCTTCACCGGGAGCAAGCAAGCCCCAGCCGCACAAACGCAGATCGTGCGCCGGAGGAATCTCGCCATCAGAGAGCCAGCGGAATCGCCGCATGCACACCCCCGAAGTTCCGGGGACCGGAAAGGTGCCACCTGCGTATTGCAGGCAGGCTCCTATCCAGACTGGCCCAATGCCAGACAGGTCGCGCGGCTCGTAATAGTAAGCGCTATCCTATTTCTGCGAACTAGACCATTCAAGCGGCTGAACTCTTCACACCCATAGCGGATAGATAGCGCTTTACGTTGCGCGCTGCCTGCCGCAGGCGCTGCTCATTTTCTACCATGGCAATGCGAACGTAGCCTTCACCCTCTTCGCCATAGCCGACTCCGGGGGCAACTGCGACTTCGGCGTGAGTTAGCAACTGCTTGGAGAATTCAAGGCTTCCCATCTCTTTAAGTGCAGGCGGCAGCGGCGCCCAAGCGAACATCGAAGCCTTAGGGCTGGGGATGTCCCACCCGGCGCGGCCGAAGCTTTCGACCAGCACATCTCGGCGTTTCTGATACAGTTCGCGGTTAGCTTCTACGATGTCTTGCGGGCCATTCAGCGCGGCGCAGGCAGCGGCCTGGATAGGGGTGAAAGCTCCATAATCGAGGTAACTCTTCACCCGGGTCAGCGCAGCGATCAGCTTGCGGTTGCCAACAGCAAAGCCAACCCGCCAACCTGCCATCGAAAAGGTTTTCGACATCGAGGTGAATTCCACCGCAACATCCTTGGCGCCCGGCACCTGCAGGATCGAAGGTGTGGGGTTGCCGTCATAATAGAGTTCGGAATAGGCAAGGTCAGACAGCACCCAGACCTTGTTTTCCTTCGCCCAGGCAACCAGCCGGGTGTAGAAGGCAAGATCAACCGTCTCGGCTGTCGGGTTTGACGGATAGTTGACGATCAGCACTGAGGGGCGTGGCACAGTGAAGGCCATCGCCCGGTCAAGCGCGCGCCAGTAATCTTCGTTCGGCGTGGTTGGTACTGATCGGATTGTCGCACCGGCAATGATGAAGCCGAACGTGTGGATCGGATAGCTGGGGTTCGGGGCCAGCACGACATCGCCCGGTGCAGTCATCGCCGTGGCCATCGATGCCAGGCCTTCCTTGGATCCCATGGTCATTACCACTTCGGTGGCGGGATCAAGTTCAACGCCAAAGCGTCGCGCGTAATAGTTCGCCTGCGCCTTGCGGACACCGGGGATGCCTTTTGAGGCTGAATAGCCGTGGGCATCAGGTTTGATTGCCACTTCGCACAGCTTGTCGATCACGTGCTGCGGAGGGGGCAGATCGGGGTTGCCCATACCAAGATCAATGATGTCGCGCCCGGCCGCTCGGGCGGCTGCACGCATGTCATTCACTTCATTGATGACATAGGGCGGCAGGCGCTTGATGCGGTAGAACTCTTCTTCCATGACCTCGACTATCCATAGGGCGCGGCGGAACTGCCGCAGGGCTGCTTCTAGGGAATTGCGCCAAGATGGCAAATGCAGCGTACGCGACGACTAATTCCATTTATTGTGCAGTGCAACATGGCCATGGCGCGATAAGAAGTTTGCCGCTAAGTAACCAGTCTGGACCGGGAGCATGGCATGGCTGATTCTAAGGACACCCAACCAACAGGGCCGGGCATTTTCGCTGAGATGCTGAAATGGCAGGCTGAAGCGACCAAGGCGGTGTTTAGCCAGTTTAGCGAGATGCTGGCGCTCGCTCCCGAAGCTTCGGGCCTGTCCCCGATACCCACCTTTGCGCAATTTCAGAATCCCAGCGATGTCGCTGATTGGGCCGCGGTTGGCCAAAAACTGCAGACATTGTGGCTCAATTTCCAGTCGAGCGAAGCGCTAAGCTCCAATCCGCCCAAGCAACTAACCGATCCCGCCGCTTGGCTTGAACTGGTTGAGGGCTGGTATCGCCAGATGCCACTCGCCAGCGCCGAACAGCAAGAGGCGATGTGGCAGGATTCGATGAAGTTGTGGCAGGGCGTGCTCGGTAAGTATTCAGGCGGCGAAGCCGAAGGCGTAGCAGATATTGGGCCTGAATTACCGCGCATGGACCGCCGGTTTGCCGATCCGCGCTGGCGCGATCAGCCGGTTTTCGCGCTGATCCACCAAACCTACCTGCTGTTTGGCGAACAACTCACCCAGCTGGCGGAAAAGACCGAGGGGCTTGATCCCGACCGCAAGGAGCAGCTGCGTTTCGCTACTCGCACACTTATCGAAGCGCTGAGCCCGGCGAACTTCCCGCTGACCAACCCAGTGGTGCTGGAAAAGACTCTCGCAAGTAGGGGCGAGAACCTTGTCAAAGGCATGGAACACCTGCTCGCTGATCTGAAGAAGGGACAGCTGACTCATACCGATAGCGATGCCTTTGAACTGGGCCGCAACATCGCCATTACGCCGGGCAAAGTTGTCCACGAAACACCGCTCTTCCAGTTGATTCAGTACACGCCGACCACAGAGAAAGTGCTCGAAACCCCGCTGGTAATTTTCCCGCCGTGGATCAACCGCTTCTACATTCTCGATCTCAATCCTCAGAAAAGCTTTGTCCGCTGGGCTGTAGAGCAGGGTATTTCCGTGTTCATAGTGTCATGGAAATCAGCTGACGCTACCATGACCGGCGTCGTCTGGGACGATTACATTCGCGCCCAGATCGAAGCGATCGATGTCGTGCGGGCGCGGCTAGGCGTGCCTGCAGTTCACGCCATCGGCTATTGTGTTGCCGGCACCACTTTGGCAGCAACGCTGGCGATTCTTAGCCGCCGCGGTGAAGCCGACAAGGTCAAGAGCGCCACCTTCTTCACTGCGCAGGTCGATTTCGAAGTGGCCGGTGAGCTCAAAGTGTTCATCGATCAGCATCAGCTTTCGTCAATCGAGGCGGTGGCCAAGGACGGCTATCTCGACGGACGCTATCTGGCGGCGACGTTCAATTTGCTGCGCGGGTCAGACCTGATCTGGAACTATGTGATAAACAACTACTTGCTGGGTGAGGAATATCCGGCTTTCGATTTGCTCCACTGGAACAGCGATACCACCAACTTACCCGCCAAGTGGCACAGTGCCTATCTGCAGGACCTTTATAAGGATAACCTGCTGGTCGTGCCAGACCGACTTTCAGCCGACGGAACGCCGATAGATCTGACGCGGATTGAACTGCCCTGCTATATTCAGGCTGGCCGCGAGGACCATATTGCCCCGCCGGCAAGTGTTTGGAAGCTGACTCGCCACCTGCGTGGGGACTGCACATTCCTGCTCGCCGGTTCGGGCCACATCGCCGGAGTGGTCAACCCGCCATCGTCAAAGAAATATGGCTTCTGGACCAACCCGGATTCTGTTGAGACACTTGAAGATTTTATCGTCGGGGCCGAAGAGCATCCTGGCAGTTGGTGGAACCATTGGTTTGCGTGGCTGAACGGCCAGTCGACCGCAAAAGTTGCCGCCCTTGGCCTGCGCGTGCCGGGCGGCGCGGGCGATGCTGTCATCGAAGATGCTCCTGGGCGCTATGTGATGACACGGTAATCGCGGGCAGCATTTTGCTGCACTGCACAATTTTCCTTGACTTCGCGCCCGCACAAACTAATTGTGCAGTGCAGCATACGGCGACAGCGCCGTGTCGGAGTGTCAGGAAACCGTGATGCCTGAAGAGACAAAGGCCAAAAAGCTTGGTTCGGCGGAAAAGGCGTTTGCCGAAGCTTCAGCTGAGGCTTCCGTCGCAGCAAAGGCCAAAACAGATGCTGTTGAGCCTGTCGTAGCCGAACCAGCAGTTGTCATTCCGGCGCTCAAGCCCGTTGTGGCTGAAAGGGCTCCGGCTAAAACGGCTCCTGCAAAGGTAGCTGCGCCGATGCCTACTCCAGTCGCCAAGGCGGCATCAGCGCCGAAGAAGCCAGAAATCAAGAAGGCGGCGCCCAAGGCTGCAATGAAGTCCGCCACCAAAATGGCCAAGCCGGCAGCCAAGCCGCTCGCTGCCGCCAAGACCATCGTAAAGGAAAAGATCATGACCAAGACCACCAAGACCGCCGATTTCACTGCCAAGATTAAGGGCGCCTTCGCCGACGTTCAGGGCAAGGCCAAGACCGCATTTGCCAAGGGCAGCGTCGTTGTTGGCGAAGCCACTGAATTCACCAAGGGCAATTTTGAAGCCGCCGTTGCTTCGAGCAAGATCGCAGCCGAAGGCCTCAAAGCCATGGGCACCGACTATGTTGCCGAAAGCAAGAAGGCTTATGAGACTGTAACCGCGGATGCCAAGGCACTTTCCGCCGTGAAGTCGCCTACCGAATTCTTTGAACTGCAGACGGCTCTGCTGAAGCGCAACTTTGAAAGCGTTTTCGCGCTGACCTCGAAGAATACCGAATCTGCTATGAAGCTGGCCGGCGATACTTTCGCACCGATCTCGAACCGCGTCGCGCTTGCAGTCGAGAAGGTCAAGAAGGCCGCCTAAGATCTGGCGAGCTTTTGCAGGCATTCTCTGCAATCTCAATCATCAAGCGGGTCGGACAGACATCAGATTGTCCGGCCCGTTTTGACGCTTTTGCTGGACCGAAACTAAGTTTCGGACGGTTCGGTACCAGCCCACTCCCCCTCCCGGCCACTCATCGGCAGGCTATTCTGGAATGGGTGGTCATGCGGGGAAGTGGGCTGGTGCGGCATCGCAATTTGCTCTTTTGCGAATTGCGATGAAGACTCTATCGTCTGGCCATCTTGCCCGCCCATGCCCAAATATTGTATTCTAACCCCAATGACCCTGACGATCCCACCTTTTGGCTCTTATCTGGCCGTCTCACCTCTGCCCCACATCCGCGGTTCGCAGGACAATGACGATCATCGCGATTCGGGCGGTCAGTCCGGACTTGCAACCAAAACTCGAGCAAAGCCCAAGAAGCCCAGCCAGTTCAAAGTGCTG
>CANGBE010000053.1 GCA_947451875.1 Sphingomonadaceae bacterium
CGTCGGCCAGCACTTCCACCAGCGCACCAACATCACGCAGGCCAAGGTTCAGGCCTTGCCCAGCAATCGGGTGCATGCCGTGCGCCGCATCGCCGATCAGCGCCAGCCGGTGATCGACGATGTGACGCGAATGGTGGAAGTTGAGCGGATAGGCCATGCGCGGTGCGGCCAGCTCCACACGCCCAAGAATCTCGCCAACCCGCGATTGCACTTCGGCGAGGAAGGCCGTGTCAGACAGACCCATCCAGCCAGCCGCATCCTTTTCCGCCACGGTCCAGACCAGCGCCGAACGGTGCCGCCCGTTCTGGTCGAGCAGCGGCAGCAGCGCGAATGGTCCGGCGGGGTAGAAGATTTCCCAGGCCACGCCTTCATGGCTCTTTTCATGGTACAGCGCCGTCACCTGTGCGCGGTGCTTGTAATCCCACTTGGCGAGGCTGAAGCCTGCCTCGTCTCGGGTTACCGACTGACGCCCCTCGGCAACGACCATCAGGTTGCCAGTCAGCTTGCGCCCGTCCTTCAGGGTAACGGCAACCCCGTGCGCCCCGCAATCCCGTTCGGCAACTTCGGCGCCCATGTGCCAGGCGATGGCAGGCTCGTGCTTGGCCGCTTCGAACAGGGCGATGCGGATATCGCGGTTGGCATACATCCGGCCCAGCGTGCCCTCTTCCGGCCCCGGGCGGAAATCAATGCGGCCGGGCTTCATCTCATCCGTCACCGCAATCGCCTGAATCGGGCAGCCGAGCGGGGCCAGCGCATCGCCGAGGCCGATATTGCAAAACAGGTTCCAACTGGCAGTGGAGATCGCCGACGCGCGGCCATCGACGCCCTCTGCGGTCAACTCCTCAGGCGTGGCGCGGTCGACGACGTGAGAGGTCAGGCCTGCTTTTGCCGCAGCCAATGCCAGCGTCATGCCGACAAGGCCGCCGCCAAGGATGATCAGGTCGCGGTGATCGCTCATTTGCAAGTATTCCCCACCCCGCCATCCAGATCGAGGCAGCGCCCGTCAAAGCTGCCCGCCGGAACCGGCACATGCAGCAGCGCAGCGAGGCTTGGCGCGATGTCCACTGTTTCTACCGGAGCAGGCTGTTCAAAGCCCTTTATCCCCTTGCGCCAGAACATCAGCGGCACGCGGCGGTCATAGTCCCATGCCGAACCGTGGGTGGCGGTATAGCCCTTCGCCGCCTCGGGGATTGGCACCACAGCGCGATCAAGCAGCACGACGATGTCGCCCGAGCGCAGCGGATCAAAGCTGGTCCGCGCGCGTTCGCGCAGGGTCCAGTCTTGTGGGTTTCCGGTTGGCAGCGGCGAAGCGGATAGCTCGCCTGCGCCATAGGCAGCCGCAACTTGCGGGTGAGCACGAAGGCGGGCGATCACCGCATCGGTTGCCAGCCCGCGCTGCTGCTCGGTCAGTTTCTTCGAGAGGTAATAGTCGCCAAACGGCGCATCGCCATAGAGCAGCGGGCCATCAATGGTCAGCTTCAGGCTGGAAGCGATTTCCTTGCCCAGCGCCGAAGGAGCCAGAGCCGGATCGACCCGCACGGCGCGCGGCAGGGCCTGCTGGTCAAGCCGCTCTGGCAGATCAAGCCCGCCATGATCAGCGCTCAGCACCACGGCATAGTCAATCCCGGCCTTGTCGAGCTTTTGGAAGAACAGCCCGAGATTGCGATCAAGCTCGGCCATCTGCACACACATTTCGACACCCTCGGAGCCGACGGCGTGGCCGATGTAATCGGTGGCCGAAAGGCTGACCGAGAGAATATCCGGCACATCGCCCTTACCCAGCTTCAAGCTGTCCACCAGCCGTCCAGCGAGATCGAGCGTTGCCGCATCCATGCGCGGCGATACGCGGAAGCCATCGGCATCCTTGGCGGTCAGGGCAAAGCGCCCCTGCCCGACATCGCCAGCCTTACCCGCCGCCACCGCGACATCGCGCGGGGCGCACCATGCTGGAGCGGCGTAGGGCTTGGCGCCCTTGGCAATCACGGCGCTCATCGCCTTGTTCTCGGCCTCTGCAGCGGCGGATAACGCGGTGCCCCTGAAGGTGACGAAAGCGCCGCTCTTGTACCAATAGGCCTCGTCAATCCGGTGCCCGCCCATCATCACAACGGCGCGGTCTTTGGCCGAAACGGCGACATTGCGTGACAGCGGCCAAGCGGCCTTCATGTACTCGCCCAGCGTCGGCATTTTCAGGTGCCGCGCCGAAACCACCGGATCGCGCGAGGTGGAAGCGGGATCGTTCTCGTCCTCGGCGCAATAGACGCGCTTGTCGGCGCGGGTCAGGCTGAGATCGAACCAGTTGTTGGCAATGATCCCGCTGCGCGCCGGGTGGACGCCGGTAAGCAAAGTAGAGTGGCCGGGGCAAGTCTCGGTCGCCGCGTGGCTCTGGAAGGCCGAGGGAAACACCGCGCCTGTGGTCAATCGCGCCATGCCGCCGGTATAGCGCTGGCGATACTGGGCAAACAGATCAGCGCTGAACTGGTCAATCGACACCGCGACGATCAGCTTGGGCGGCGTGGGCGCTTCATCGGCGAGGGCCGGTGCGGCAACAAGAGCGAGGGCAACAGCGGCGAACCGGGCCAGAGTCAGCGGACTTCGCATAAGGCTTCCTTGAATTGATCCGCCTTTAAGGGCAGGACCGTGTTGATCCGATTGATGGCGACGCCATGCGATTGGCGCAAGTGTTGATGCACTTGTTGATAAACGAAAGTAGCAAAGCAAGTGCCAGCCTATCGCCGCCTTATTGCAGTGCTGTTGCAGGTTCTGGCGCTGGTGCTTGCTGTGCCAGTGCAGGCACAGATGCCGCCTTGGGGAGAAGCGCCGACCACGCATGACCCCCACATCGCCCCTGCCCTGATCGCAGAAGGGTCTGATGCTCCGAGCCGGACGGTAATGCTGGCAATTTCAATGCAACCAAAGCCCGGCTGGCACGGCTATTGGAAGAATCCGGGTGATGCTGGTCTGGGTTTGAAGCTTGAAACCTACATTGGCTCGAAAAAGGTCGAGTTTGGTCAGCCCCTCTATCCAGTACCGGGAACCCTTCTGATCAGCGGCTTGATGAATCATGTCTTTGACCGCAAATATGTCGTGCTTGTGCCCTTCACCATTCCTCAGAATGCGACCCCCGGCACCATACTGCCCGCTCGAATTTATGCGCAGTGGCTAGCCTGTACCGAACAGATCTGCGTTCCTGAAAATGCAATTCTTGAGGCCAAGGTGCCAGTCGCTGCGCCGGGAGAAAAGGTCTGGCACGATCCCCGCTTTGACGCATGGCGCGCAGCTCTCCCCGCGCCTCTCGGTGCCAAGGCCAGCTTTGCCATCGACTCCAAGACCGTCCGCATCGGCATCCCCCTGCCCAAGTCGCTCGCCCTGTCCGGCCCGCATCTTTTCCCCGAGACCGACCACCTGATCGCTTATGCTGCGCCCCAGGAGTTCCGCCGCAAGGACGATATGCTGGTGGTCACACTCAAGCGCCCCGCTCTCGCCGCCGACGATCCAACCGAGATCAAAGGCGTGCTCCGGCTGAATGGCGCGGGCGACGGGGTGGAGTTCACCGCTTCGCCCGGAACTGTCCCCACTGGCGGCGAGCTGGTGGCCGATCCCGCCGCCAAGCCGCCGCTCTCGCTGCCGCTGTTTCTGCTCGCCGCGCTTTTGGGAGGCCTGATCCTCAACGTGATGCCCTGCGTCTTCCCGATCCTGTCCCTCAAAGCCCTCAGCCTCGCCCGCGCGGGTGAGAGCGAGGCTGAGGCGCGGGCCGAAGGGCTGGCCTATACCGCCGGCGTCGTGCTCGCTTGCGCCATTCTCGGCGCGGTGCTGCTGGCGCTGAGAGCTGCGGGGCAAGAGGTTGGCTGGGCCTTCCAACTGCAGGAGCCGGGCGTAGTCGTCGCGCTGCTGCTGCTGGCTGTCACCATCACCGCCAACCTTACGGGATTGTTCGAATTCGCCATTCCAGGCTTTGCCGGAGCGGCCAATCCCAAGAGCGCTTTTGCCACTGGGCTGCTGGCGGCCTTCGTCGCCACCCCCTGCACCGGCCCGTTCATGGCCGCCGCGATGGGCGCGGCGTTGCTGCTGCCGGTGGCGCAAGGGATGCTACTGTTCATCGCGCTGGGCCTCGGCATTGCCCAGCCCTTCCTCGCGGTAGCTTACATCCCCGCGCTGCGCCGCCTGCTGCCGAGGCCGGGGGCGTGGATGGTGTGGTTCAAGAAGCTGATGGCCGTGCCGATGGCGCTCACCGCACTCGCACTGCTGTGGCTGTGCTGGCGGCTTGGCGGAACGTGGTTCGGCGCCATCTGCGCCTTCTTCGCGCTCGCGCTGGTGATTGCTCTCGCCGCAACCGGACGGCGGCAACGCGCAGGCAAGGCGGCGGGCTGGATGCTTGCGGGGCTGCTATTGCTGATCGCGCTGGTTGCTGCCGAAAAGCTCCCCAAGCTCTACAACCCGCCCAAGCCGGGCATCGAGTCCATCCTCCCCTCGCAGCCCTTCTCGGAAGAGGCCCTCGCCAAGGCACGCGCCAGCGGCAAGCCAGTATTCGTCTACTTCACCGCCGACTGGTGCCTTACTTGCAAGGTCAACGAAAGCGCCGCCATCGAGCGCGAGGAAACCAAGGCGGCGTTCGAGAAAGCTGGCGTGCAAGTGCTGGTGGGTGACTGGACAAGGCGCGACCCTGCGATCACCCGCTTCCTGACGGCGCAGGGCGCGGCGGGCGTGCCGCTCTACCTGTGGTACGCGCCGGGCAAGGATGCGGAACAGTTGCCGCAGGTGCTGTCGAGCGGGTTGTTGGCGGGGAAGGCCCAATAAATCCTCCCTGCAGGGGAGGAATATCCATTTTCCTACACCCGCGCTTTCTGACAAAAACCCCTCGCGCTCTTTGACCTCGTCCATCATCCAAACCAGCGACCTTAACCGGCCAGTTAATTCCCCGCGCTTTCTCCGCGTCAACCTCACCACCAAAAAACCCCAGAATTCTGCCGCTAAGAGCCCCAAAATCGAAGTTGACAAGGTGTCAACTGTGTCAACCTCAAACCGCCTCGAACCACCTCAGCCACCCCGCCCATCGCCTCTTTCAGCTTGGCCAGCGCCTGACCGCGGCGCTCAAGGCCGATCCTGCAGGGGTTGCAGCGATGTTCACCAACGGCTTGTACGGTGTTTTTGCCAGCTTTGACGGGATCGCCCGCGATGCCACGACAGTGACCAATCCCAGCTCGCTCGGCGGTTCGATTTCCAAGTACACCAAGATGAAAACCAAGATCGGCGATGATCAGACGACGCTGGCCGCCAAGCAGGATGTCCTGCGCACGCAGCTGGTGGCGCGCTTTGCCAAGCTGAATGCCGGGGTCGGACAGTCTAAATCGACGCTGAGCTTCCTGCAGAACCAGATCGCCGCGTGGAACGGGAGCAGGAACTGATGTCGCTGCTCGCCCGCCACCCCCCGCAGGACGCCTATCGCCGCGTCGAAATTGATGCCCGCGTCGGTGGATCGGACCCGCGCCAGCTGGTAACGCTTTGCTATGAGCAGCTGATCGGCGCGCTGGGATCGGCGCTTCATGCCGGGCAGACCAGCGACAATCGCGGCAAAAGCCAGGCGATCACCAAGGCGCTGTCAGCGCTCACCGCCCTGCAGATTGGCGTTACCGGGGATGCGCAGGTGGCTTGGGCTCTGCGGCATCTTTACGAAGCGACGCGCAAGGCCTTGCTCGACAGCGCGCTGGCTTTTGATGCCAACTCGATTGCCACGATCCGGAACGATTACGTCGACATTCTGAAGGCGATGACCGCAGCCTAGCTTCCGGCGCTTATAAAATCCGCGAAATGGTATAGACTACGGCGCCAACAATCGCACTGGCCGGGATGGTTATGAACCAAGCGACCACTACCCGCGCGGCAACCGACCAGCGCACCGACGAATCCTTGCGCGCTGCACCCGTGCCAACGACCGAGCCGGTAATTGCATGGGTCGTTGAAACCGGAATGCCCATCGCGGTGGCACCGAAAACAACGATTGAGCCAGCGGTCGAGGCGCAGAAACCGGTGTGGTGGTTCAGCTTGGTCAGCTTGGTGCCCATCGTCTTGATGATCTTCCAGCCGCCAGAAAGCGTGCCCAGCGCAATCGCCGTGTAGCAAGAAATCACAACCCACTCAGGCACATGGAATTCGCCATGCAGGTGGCCGGTCGAATAGAGTAGGACAGTAATTACACCCATGGTCTTCTGTGCATCGTTGCCGCCATGGCTGATCGAATAGGCAGCGGCGGAGAACAGATGCAGGGACTTGAAAAAGCCCTCTGCCCGCTTGGGCCGGAAGCCGCGGAACAGCCAAGATGTGAGCAACATCATGGCCATGGCGATAGCAAAGCCCAGCATCGGCGAAATGACGATGGCGAGCAGGGTCTTGGTCGTTCCCGAGCTTTGCACTGCATCAAAACCAGCATGGGCGATGCCAGCCCCCAGCAAGCCGCCGATCAGGGCGTGGCTGGATGATGAGGGGATGCCTTTGAGCCAGGTCAGGACATTCCAGAACATCGCCCCGCCCAAGGCACCGAACACCACAGACGGCGTAACAATGTCTTTGTCGACAATGCCCTTGCCCACCGTGTCTGCAACCTTGAGCCCCATGAACCAATAGGCGGCAAAGTTGCCGAATGCGGCAAACAGAACGGCATTGAGCGGTGATAGCAACCGGGTGGTAACCACCGTGGCAATCGAATTGGCTGCGTCATGCAGCCCGTTCAGAAAGTCGAACGCCAGCGCCATAACGATGAGGGCGATCAACCAGATCGGAAAGGCATGCTCTAGCATCGCCGGTATTCCTTGTCCTCGAGCTCAGATCAGGCGTGATCGATGACGAGCGAGTCGATCTCGTTGGCGACATCTTCAAAGGCATCGGCGATGCGCTCAAGATGCTTGTAGAGTTCGCGCGCAACCAGGAAATCGAGCGCATTACCGCCCGTGCTGCGAGCAACCTGGAAGTGAGTTTTCAGGCCCGCTTCGTGAAGCAGATCAACCTTTCCTTCGAGAGCGACCAGTTGTCCGGTCAGCACATGCAGGCGGTGCCCGTTACGATTAACTTCGCGCAGCAGCGGCAGTGCTTCAACAATCAGTTTGCAGGCTTCCAGCACGATCGCAGCGATCTGTGCCATATGCGGGTCGAAACCAGCCACATCGTAAACTTCAACCGCCGTCGCCGCCTTGTTCATTTCATCGATTGTATCATCCATCGTACCGATCAGTGCGGTGATGGCGCTGCGATCAAACGGAGTCAGGAAGGTCTGGCGAACGACGTGCAGCACTTCACGGACGACTTCGTCAGCAGCCAATTCAGCCTCGCGAATGATGCGGACGCATTCGTCCTTATCTTTCGCGCCGCGTGCCATGGCATCGAGCGCTTCCGCGGCGACCAGAATCGAGGCGCCGTGTCGTTCAAACATCGAGAAGAAATCGCCAGATTTGGGCAACAACCGCTGGAACCAAGCAAACATCGAATCAAACCCCCTCAAACCGCACCACAGGCGGCGAATCTCTAATGGCGGCATGGGCTAGAATGATGACAGTTTAACGACAACAATCTGCCGCAGTTTCCGGTGGACTATTTTGCGTCCTTTTGATCGGAAGGCCGGACATAGACCCGAGCGATAATCGGGAATGAACTGGCCACTTTCGCCTCAATCGCGGCGACCAGCACTTCGACATCGCGGGCACTGATTGAATCATCAAAATCGGCGCTGATGATGCAGGTGACCATCTCGGGCGACGAGTGCAGGGTGAGTACTTCATCCACCCGCTCGATACCGTCATGGCTGAGGGCTGCCGCCCGGATAGCCTCGACCACTTCAGCGTCTGCAGCTTCGCCGATCAGCAGGCTCTTGGCCTCATAGAGCAGAAGGATGGCGAGCGCGCCGAGCACCAGTCCGATCAGCACCGATGCCAGCCCGTCCCAGAACGGATTGCCGGTAATCAGGCTGAGCGCGAGCCCAGCACCCGCAAACAGCAGGCCGAACATCGCGCCGGTATTTTCAAGCAGGACCACCAGAGTCGGCGCGTCTTTGGAATGACGCACCTCCTGCCAGATCGTCCGTTTACCGCGTGCCCGGTCGAAATCCTTTTTCGCCTCGATCGTAGACCAGCCCTCAAGCAGCCCCGAAAAACCAAGCACAATAAACGCGATCATGGGACTGACCGCTGCTTCCGGGTGCAGAATGTGCTGCACCCCTTCGTAAACCGAAACCCCCGCACCCAGCGCGAAGACCAGAATTGCGACGATGAAACTCCAGAAATAAAGCTCCCGCCCATAGCCGAAAGGGTGCAGCGCATCGGCTGGCTTCTGCGCCTGCTTGCGCCCGTGCAGCAGCATCACCTGATTGGTCGAATCGACAAGGCTGTGCACGCCTTCAGTGAGCATGGCCGATGATCCCGTCACCGCCGCCGCGCCGAATTTGGCCACAGCGATGCCAAGATTGGCAACCAGCGCGATGACGATTGTGCGTGCTGAGCCGCCAGACATCCGTGTTCCCCTCTAAATCCAGCCAAGCTTGCGGAACCGCCACAGCAGCAAGCCGCAGCTGCCGAAGATCAATGCCAGCGCGCCGAAATAGCCGTAACGCCATTCCAGCTCGGGCATGAAGCGGAAGTTCATGCCATAGATGCCCGCGATGGC
>CANGBE010000054.1 GCA_947451875.1 Sphingomonadaceae bacterium
CCTGCAAAAAGACGCAAGGCGAAGAAAACGAAGTGCCCGCCGCAACTGCCCCACTTCCTAAGGTTGCGCCGCCTGCGGGCAAGGCATGGACTGACGTCGTTGATACCACGGCAGATGGCGGCATGATCATGGGCAACCCCAATGCTCCGATCAAATTGATCGAATACGGATCGCTGTCATGCCCGCACTGCGCCAAGCTGGCGCAGGAAGGCTTTGCCAAGCTGACGGGAGAATATGTCGCCAGCGGCCGGGTCAGCCTCGAATTCCGCAGCTTTGCCATCCACCCGCAGGATGTTCCACTTACCGTTCTGGCACAGTGCGCCGGCAAGGAAACCTTCTTTCCGCTGGCCGAACAGGTCTATTCCAACTTTGATGCAATGATGGAGCGCATGCAGAAGCCCGGCGCGGCAGATGCAGCAACCCGCGCCATGTCGCTGCCCGATGCCCAAAAATTCCCGGCGTTTGCCGATGCCATGGGAATGACAGAATTCTTCGCGGCGCGCGGGGTTTCGGTCGATCAGGCCCACGCCTGCCTGGCCGATTCGGCCAAGGTCCAGGCTGTCGCCAAAAACTCGGAAACATGGGGCCAATCAGGCATCGATTCGACGCCGACCCTGGTGATCAACGCCAGCAAGATCGAGGGGAACACCTGGGCAGAGCTTGAGGCTGCCCTGCAACGCGCAGGCGCACGCTAAGGGGATAGCACCGGGGGGAAGCGGGTTAGCCAATGCGCATCAGGCGGCTAAAGCTCAGTGGTTTCAAGAGCTTTGTCGAGCCGGCTGATCTGCGCATTGAACCCGGGCTAACCGGCGTTGTCGGCCCCAACGGTTGCGGCAAATCGAACCTGCTGGAAGCCATCCGCTGGGTAATGGGCGAAAGCTCTCCCAAGTCGATGCGCTCGGGCGGGATGGAAGACGTGATCTTCGCCGGCACCACCACTCGCCCGGCGCGCGATTTTGCCGAGGTTGTGCTCCATGCCGAAGATGATGCCGGCGAGGAACTCGAAGTCACCCGACGGATCGAACGCGGCGCGGGCTCTGCCTACCGGGTAAATGGCCGCGATGTGCGCGCAAAGGACGTGGCACTGGTCTTTGCCGATGCCGCGACCGGTGCCCATTCCCCGGCACTGGTCAGCCAAGGCAAGATCGCGGCCGTCATCGCCGCCAAGCCCGCCGAGCGCCGGGCTATGCTCGAAGAAGCAGCGGGCATTGCCGGTCTGCACGTGCGCCGCAAGGATGCCGAGCAAAAGCTGCGCGCGACCGAAGCCAATCTCGCCCGACTCGAAGACATCAGGGGACAGCTCGATCAACAGATCGCAGCGCTCCGCCGACAAGCGCGGGCGGCCGAGCGCTACATTTTGTTGTCCGATAAGATCAAGCTAGCCGAAGCTCGGCTGGTCTATGCCCGTTGGCGCGATGCAGCCAAGGCTGCAGATGCGGCGCGGACAGAAGCTCAAAGCGCCGAGGTCCGAGTTACCGAAGCGCAATCTGCCATGAAGATGGCGCAGGATGCTCAAGCATCCACCGCGAAGGCCTTGGCCGATGCGCGCGAGGAATTGGCTGACCGGCGAGATGATGCCACCGCTCACGGCCACCGGCAGGCTGCGCTCACCAGCCAGCTCGAAGCCGCAGAACAACGCATGAAAGACCTCGACCGCCAGCGCACCCGGCTGGAGGAAGATCGCGGTGAGGCAGACCGCCTGACCCGCGATGCCGCCGAAGCCCTCGCCCGGCTGGAGAGGGATCTATCCGACGGACAAGCTGCACTGGCCCGCGACGAGGAGCGTCGTCCGGGCTTTGCCGCAGCGCAAGAAAATGCCGACCGCGCTGCCCGCACCGCCGAACTGGCCTTGGCTCAGGCCACAGCCGAACAGGCCGGGGTTGAGGCAGAATGGCGCGTAGCCGATGCCGAACTGGCCGGTGCCAGGCAGCGGTTGACGCGGTTGGAAGATGAGGCTCAGCGGCGGCAGGCGGAAGCCTCTGCGCTTGAACTGGATGCTGGCCCTGCACAGGCGCTCGTCACCGCACTGGCTGAACGCGAAAAGGCGGGCGGCGCCTTAGCCAGCGCCCGTGCTTTGCTCGAAGCGCAGCAGGCCAGCAAGGCCGGGCTACAGGAAGCGCGCGACAGCAGCGCCAGCGAATCCGCCGCAGCCCGCGCCGAACTCGCTGGGATCGAGCGCGAATGGTCTGCACTGCAGCGCGATCGCGAGGCCCGCGCACGGCAGGCCAAGGGCGCTCATGGGCTGACTGCCGCCATCGACAAGGTCCGCGCTGCGCCGGGCTACGAACGCGCACTCGCAGCCGCGCTTGGGCGTGATGCCAAGGCTGGCCTCGGCGCCGCGCCCAAGGATGGCGAGGGTCGCTTCTGGACCGGGGCATCTGCTCCTAAGCCCGTCAAAGACAACCTTGCCGCGCAAGTTCCACTCTGCCCGCCCGAGCTTTCGGCGCGTCTCGCACTGGTTCATGTCGCCGACACCGATGATGGCCGCGATCTGGGACCGGGCGAATGGCTGGTGACCAAGGCCGGTGCGCTGCGCCGCTGGGACGGATTTGTCGCGCGCGGCGAAGGTGCGGCGGAAGCTGCACGACTGGAGGCGGAAAACCGCTTTGTCGAGCTGGAAGCAGAGCTTCCGGCCAAGCGGGTGACGGCTGAACAGGCCGAAGCGGCAGCCGAGCAGGCGACCGCCGAGCTCAAAGCCTTGCAGCTAACCCTGATCGCCACAGAGCGCGATGTCACGGCTGCTGCCGATGCCGAACGCTCGGCCCTGCGCGCAATGGATCAGGCCGAGGCAGCAGTCGAGCGCATGGCCGCCCGCCGCGCCGAGATGGCGGCTGCCGCACAAGACAACAAAACGCAGTGCGCCGCTGCCGAGGCCGAATACAAGGCGGCGATGGAGCGCCGCTCCGCCCTGCCCGATCCCGAAGCGGGCCGCGCCCAGCTTGCTGCCGCGCAGGCCAAGCATGATGCCGCCCGCACCGCGCATCAGGCCGCCCTGGCCGCCCTCGCCGCGCACGATCAGGCGCTCGCCGTCGCGCGCGAGCGGACTAATGCCCAGCGCTCCGAAATCGGCGGCTGGCGCGCGCGGGCGGGCGATGCCGCCAATCGCCTTGCCGAAATGGGGCGGCGCTTTGAAGAGATCGAGCAGGAACGCGCGGTTATCGCCGCCAAGCCCGCCTCACTGATTCGCGAGATCGAACTGGGCGACGAAACCCGCATCCGCCTCTCGGCTGAACTGGCCAAGGCGGAAACTGCTGTCGCCACCATTGGCGAAGAGGCGCGCAAGGCCGATGCCCTGTTCGCTCAGGCCAACGAAGTGCTTGCTACTGCGCGAGAAGGGCGAGCCGGTGCCGTTGCCCGCGCTGAAAACGAAGAGGCGCGCCGCGCCGAGATGGCCGGCATCTCCGGCGAACGTTTCCAGTGCCCACCCCCCTTGTTGCCCGAGCGCTTTGAATTCGAAGCCGATCAAGTCGCCGCAGCGGGCGAGGAGTCTGCCGCCCATGACCGGCTGGTCGCTGATCGCGAGCGCATCGGCCCGGTCAACCTTGTCGCCGCCGAGGAGCTGAAAGGTGCCGAAGAACGCCACGGAGCCTCGATCGCCGAGCAGGCCGAACTGACCGAAGCCGTCCACCGCCTGCGCGGCTCAATCGGCAACCTCAATCGCGAGGGCCGTGAGCGTTTGCGTGCTGCTTTCGAGGCAGTCGACGGTCACTTCCGCCAACTATTCAGCCGCCTGTTCCAGGGCGGACAGGCCCATCTGGCGCTGGTCGATTCGGACGATCCGCTTGAGGCCGGCCTTGAAATCTATGCCCAGCCGCCGGGCAAGCGGCTGCAATCGCTCACCCTGCTCTCAGGCGGCGAGCAGGCGCTGACTGCTGTCGCACTGATCTTCGGCTTGTTCCTCACCAACCCCGCGCCGATCTGCGTGCTCGACGAAGTCGACGCGCCATTGGACGACGCCAATATCGAACGCTTCTGCGATCTGCTCGACGCCATGGTGGGCGAGACCGACACCCGCTACCTGATCGTCACCCACAACGCTGTGACCATGAGCCGCATGCATCGCCTGTTCGGCGTAACCATGGTCGAACAGGGCGTTTCGCGCCTGGTTAGCGTCGATCTGGGCGCGGCGGAGCAGTTGCTTGCAGCGGAGTAAGCTGGCGCCAGTCGCGCATCACTTCTGCGCAGCAATCCAGTCATCAACCCGGCGCTCCAGCACCGGCAGAGGCATCGATCCGCCACCAACTACAAGATCGTCGTAAGCCTTGATGTCGAACTTGGCACCCAGCGCAGCTTCGGCCTTGCGCCGCAGCTCCATGATCTTGAGCATCCCGGTCTTATAGCCCGTCGCCTGTCCCGGCAGCGTGATATAACGCCGCACTTCGGATCGTGCCTGCTGCAGATGCAGGCGGCCAGACTTATTCAAGTATTCAACCGCCTGATCCTCAGTCCAGCCCTTGGCGTGGATGCCGGTATCCGTAACCAGCCGCGCCGCACGGAACAGTTCGGCATCAAGCCGCATGAAGTCTTCCGGAATGTCCTTGTAAGCACCCATTTCCTTGCACAGCCGCTCGGCATAGAGCGCCCAGCCTTCGTTATAGGCAACATAGCCGCCTGCCGTGCGGAACTTCGGCACGCCCTTTTGCCGCACCGCGATATCGCCCTGCATCACATGGCCCGGGATACCTTCGTGGCACATCAGATCGGTGATCGAAGCCGGGTCAACCGTATCGCCGACAAGGTGGACATAGACCCGGCCCGGTCGCACCCCGTCGGGGCTGGGGCCAGAAGCATGGGCCGCGCCGCCTGCTACTTCACTAAAGCTCGGTTCGCGCACCACTTCGGCGCGGTATTGCGGCAGGATGGTAAAGCGCGCTGGCAAAAGCTCGCGATTGCGGGCGACAGCGGCATTGGCAGCGCGCAGGTATTCGGTGCGCGCGGCATCGGTATAGGGCACCGGCGGGAAGCGCTTTTCGCGGTCGGTATAGAATGCGTCACGGTCAGCCAGACCCGCCTCCCGCGCAAGCGCATCCTGCTCGTCCTCGATGCGCTTCACTTCGGAAAGGCCAGTGGCGTGCACCTGCTCGGGCGACAGATCGAGAGTGGTGTTGAGCTTAAGTGCAGCCGCATACCAAGCCTTGCCACCTGGCAGCGTAAGTGCACCGACACGTCCTCCAGGAGCGGTCGGCAGCACCGCCTTCGCCCAAGCGGAGACCCGGTCATAGGCTGGCTTCGTAGCAAGAATCGCCGCACTCGCCTGAGTTAGCAGCGCCTTGGCCTCATCCGTGCTGACTTTGCCGCCGCCTTCCAGCTTGCCGATCTTGGCGCGGGCATCGGCCATCAGCGGGGAGTCCTTGCCTTCGGAGAAAGGCGCACCGCTGGTGAGGTCCGCGCTGGAAGCAATGATCCGCTCAACCTGGAACTTCGGCACGCGAATGCCGAGTTTCTGGGAGACGAGCGTCTGCTGGCGGGCAATATCGAGCATGGCCGGCAGCTTTTGCAGCCGCGCAATATAGCCACGGATGTCGACTGGTTCCTGCACGGTATGCGTGTTGATCAGGAAATCAGGCAGCTGCGCGTGGGCCGAATAGAGCGTGGAATAAAACGGCGGCTGATAGCGGCGGAACCGGAACTGCAACTCCATCCGGTCCAGCTCGTTGACCCACATGTCGTAATTGGTCTTGCCCTCTGCCGAGAGCGCTGCGCGATTAAACGCCGCCTTCATCTGCGCGACGCTGGAGCGGCGCGCCTGCAGGCGGGCCAACTGACCGGTATCAGTGGTGTCATCCCAGCGGTCATTGCCGTCTTTGATGCCCAGCCGGGTGGCGAGTTGCGGGCGGAGCTTAAGGTCGGCGGCAAATGCGCTGTCAAGGAAGGCAGTCAGACGCGCATCCTCGGTCTGCGGGCTCGCGGTGGCCGATGCGGCGTGGAGAGGAGCCTGAGCCAATGGGGCGAGTGTCAGGACGGCAAAAGCATAGAGCGAACGGCGCATCGGAATCTCCTTGAATGCAAGGGAACCTAACAGGCTTCTCGTTATGCTCAACCGTGATTGGCGCAGCGCGGTGTCAGGCCTAAATCAGGCGGCTATAGTGTGCAGTCACGCCGCCAGCCCAGCGCTCTTCGGTATGTTCGGCCACCAACTCGCCCGACCAAGTTTGGCACAATCCAAGCGCATCATCCACTGAACCGCTGACCCAACGCGACCAGTCCCCTTCGCACAGGATCACCGGCATCCGGTCATGCACTTCGGCCATCTGCGGGCAGCTATCGGCCATGACCATGGCGTAGCAGTTCCCCCATTCCGCTGTCTGCCGCCACAGCCCGGCAACCGCGATCACTTCGGTATCGGGCAGCGAATACCAGCTGCGGGTCATCTGTCCGGCTTTGCCCTGCGGTTCTGCCCACTGGATCACGGGAACGATGCAGCGGCGGTGCGTGAAGCTGTCGCGCCAAAAACTGGTCAGTAGCTTGTCATCGCGGGCATTGGTCACGGGCTTCGGCTTCAGCTTCTGCCCCTGCTTTCCGGTGAGCACCAGTGGGAAACCCCAGTTCATCGCCTGCGCCCGGCCATCGGCGACCACCAGCCCCGGATATCCGGGATAGAGTTCGGTGGCGATATTGATGCCGGGATCAGCTTCCACGGCAAAGAGCTTTGCCACTTCGGCGGTGCCCTTTGTCATGCGGTAGAGGTTACACATCAGGCCCAGCCCTCAAGCATTTCCAACGACCCAGCAGGCCAGCGCCATCAGCAGCCCGGCAAAGCGGTTGGCACGGAAGCGGGAGAGTGCATTGACGCCTTCAGAAGGCTCCAGCGTCACCACCTGCCAGAACAGATGGAGCGCCATCGGCACCAGCGCTAGCAGCGCCAGCAGATCCGGCCGCAGCATCCAGAAGGCCAGCGCCCACAGGGCCAGCGCCGCCGCATAGAAACCCGCAACTCCGCCGCGCACCTTGGCGCCCATCCGCCGGGCCGAACTCCGCACGCCGATTAGCGCATCGTCTTCCACGTCCTGCAGCGCATAGATCGTGTCATAGCCGATCACCCAGCAGATCGACCCGACATAGAGCGCGGCCAGCACGCCCCAATCTTCCCAGCGAATCTCGCCCCAGCCAACCAACGCGCCCCATGAGAAAACGATCCCCAGCCACGCCTGCGGCCACCATGTGATCCGTTTCATGAAGGGATAGGCGGCGACAGGGGCCAGGCTAGCGAGCGCAATGACTTGAGCGGGCAGGTGCAGTTGCAGCAGCACGACGAGGCCAATCAGGCACAGCAGTAGCAGCCAGCCCCAAGCCAGCTTCGCACTCACCCGCCCGCTGGCAACTGGCCGCGCGGCGGTTCGGGATACCTTGCGGTCGAGATCGGCATCGACGATGTCATTATAGACGCATCCAGCCCCGCGCATGGCGATGGAGCCGAGCAGTAGCCACAGGATCAGCTCCCACCGCTTCTCGCCGCCCGCCAGCAACACCCCCCAAGCGCAGGGCCAGAACAGCAGCCACCAGCCAATCGGCCGGTCCAGCCGCGCAAGCTGCGCCAGATCGCGCGGCAGCTGTGGCAACATGGCGATCAGGCTGCGATGCTGGGAATCGGGGACGATTTGGGCAGGAGTCTCGGGCTGCATGGTCTTAGTCTAGCCGAATGTTTGCCCTGCCGCTATGGCAGAGCCATGTCCGCCACCCCCGCTTGGCCGCCCAAGAGCGCGCCCCGTCTGTTCGTTCCCGGCCCCTTGGCCCTTGGCGCAGTGGTGAGCCTAGATGGCCCCCAAGCGCATTACCTCTCCCGCGTGATGCGCGTGGGCGAAGGCGATGTGGTAATCCTGTGCGATGATGCCAGTGGCGAATGGGCGGCTCGTGTTGCTTCAGCAGGCAAGCGCGACGTTGTGCTCACCGCCGAAACCATGCTCCGCCCGCGCGAGCAGGTGCCCGATTTCACCCTCTGCGCCGCGCTGCTGAAGAAGGACCGTTTCGATCTGGTGCTGGAAAAGGCCTGTGAACTCGGCGTGCGTAAAATCCAGCCGGTGCTCACCCGGCGCTGCGTGGCCGACAAGCTGAACCTTGAGCGGGCGCGGTCAATACTGATCGAAGCGGCAGAACAATGCGCCCGCACCGCCCTGCCCGAAATTGCCGATCCGGTGAAGCTCGACGCCCTGCTGAAGCGTTGGGATGCTGATCGCGCGCTGTTCTTTGCTGACGAGGCTGGCGGCGATCCAGCAGCGCCTGCTTTCACCGCCAACCCCGGCCCCGCCGCGCTGCTAACCGGCCCCGAGGGCGGGTTCGATGCTAGCGAGCGCGATGCCATCTGCGCCCTCAGCCAAACCCGCCGCATAACCCTCGGCCCCCGTATTCTGCGCGGAGAGACTGCGGCAATCGCTGCCACCTCACTGTGGATGGGGCTGGCGGGTGATTGGCAAAATGCCGAAACATTTAGCAATGGAGCAACAGCTTGATCCTTCTCGCAC
>CANGBE010000055.1 GCA_947451875.1 Sphingomonadaceae bacterium
ATCGTCTTGTGCGGACCATAGCCCTTGGGCGCGTCGCGCCACATCAACCCATGCTTGATGACATAGATGATGCCCGACACAATCCGCCGGTCATCGACCCTCGGAATCCCATGCGACAGCGGAAAAAATGGCTCGATCCGGCGCATCTGCGCCTTGCTCAGCAACAAAGGTACATCCATCGGCAGCGCCTCCTCGACGCTGCCATTGAATCAACCAATCAGCCCTCTTGCAAGCAATTTAATAGGTCCTGAGCCTAGTCCCGGAGTGGAACAGGCAGAAAGCCTAATATTACCAAAGTTAACGCGTCTTCACGCGCCCGGCCTCTCGGGCAATCATCGCAAGCCCCTGGCCGAGCAGCAGTTCGGCGCTGTGGCTATTGGCGAGCAGGGTGCGGTGGAGGCCAGCCAGACGATCAACCAGCCGGGCCAGCCGCGCGCCGCGCCAGATCTGAAGCTGGCTGCGCAGATCGCGCTCGTCCTTGAAGAATATCCGCCGCCCTGCTTTTTCGGCCTCGATCAGACCGTTCACGTCCCTGCTGGAACCAAGCTTGGCTGCCAGCTGCGCTAGCTGCGCGGCGCGCCGCTCAAACCCGAGTAGCACCGCCACGGGGCTAAGTCCCATTTCGCGCAAGCGATGCAGTTCGCTGGCCAATTTGCCGGTCTCACCGCTAAGCACCACGTTGACCAGCGGCATGAAGCCATCATCGCCGATGCTTGCGCCGATAAGGTCCAGCACTTGTCCATCAGCTTTGCGCGGCCGCTCCTTGCTGGCATCGAGATAAAGCGCGATCTTGGTGATCTCGCTCTGCGCAAGGCGAGTATCGAGGCCAGTGGAGCGGGCGATTCGCTCGGCAAAGGCGTTATCTATATCGAGACCGGCCGCGCCGGCCATCTGCCGCACTGCGGCGGTTACCGAGCGCAGATCAGGCGGCCAGAACATCGCCACCATCGCATCCTTGCGGTCTGCCAGAAGCTTGGCGGTGCGGCTTTTATCGGTGGCGCTGGTGGCGATCACCAGCACCGGGCAAGCCTCAACCTCGTTCGAGAGGAGAATCTCAAGCGCTTCGCAGGCTTCTTCCCCTGCAGCACGAATCCAGATGTGGCGATTGCCGCCGAACAGCGAAGTAGAGCGCGCCTCATCGCCCAGTTTGACTGGGTCTTTCTTGAGTTCAGAGCCGGAAAATTCAATGCGTTCGCCGGGATCGGGCAGCAGGGATGCGATGTGGTGCGCGGCGTCCTGTGCCCCGGCTTCGTCGGGTCCACAAAAGAAGAACACCCTCGCTTGCACCGCCATGCGCGCGGCAGACGAGGCAAAATCCTTCTGCGTTACCTTCACTTAGAACTCTTGCGCAGCTCCAGCGCGAGCTGGGTGACGATGCGGTCAGCTACTTCAAGAGAGAGATTTTCGAGCGCCTTATTTTCCGCCTGAACCGTGGCGTATTCGGACGAGACAACGTCGATACCGGCGTCGGCCCCGGCAGTCGCATCGAGCAGGATCGCGCCGGACACCGGATCAACCAGCTGATAGCGCGCCCTCAAAGTCCGCCGCTCGCGCCCGATGGTATCGTCGGACAGCAGGCCAAGGCCTTCGATTTTATCATCCAACCGGACATCAAGCCGATAGCGCGCCGCGCCGTCTTTCCCGTGCGCCTGCAGCCGATCATTTAGCGCATTGCGCATCAGCCAACCGGCCTTGCCCTCGATCGCCGAGACTTCGATACCGGCAAGCCCTCGCGACACCGCGCCATTGCCGCCACCAACATACATAGGCTGAAGTCCGCAAGCGGACAGCGCAACAATAGCGCTCAGCGCAAATGCAGGGCGAGCAAAGCGCATCATGCCACCACGTTGACCAGTCTATCGGGCACCACGATCACTTTCTTCACAGCCTTGCCATCCAGCGCACGCTGCACCTTGTCGCTGGCAAGGGCAAGCGCCTCCAGTTCCTCTTTCGGCAAGCCTTTGGCGACGGTGATCGTATCGCGCAATTTGCCGAGCACCTGAATGGCGATGGTCACTTCGTCCTCGACCAGCAGTGCGGGATCGACGGCGAGCCATGCGGCCTGGGCGATCAGACCGGTCTCGCCAATCGCTGCCCATGCCTCTTCGGCAAGGTGCGGCATCATCGGTGCGACGAGCAACAGCAGGGTGCGGATCGCAGCGGAGCGGCTAACGGACGGCGATGATTTCTCAATCGCCGAGGTTAACTCGTAGATCCGCGCAACGGCTTTGTTGAACGAAAGTGCAGCGATGTCGTCAGCGACAGCCGCGACGGTCTGGTCGCGCTTGCGGTCCAGCGCCTTATCGTCGCCTGAGGCAGCGGCATCGAACTGGCCGAACAGGCGCCACAGGCGGTGGACGAAGCGCGAGCAGCCTTCGATCCCGGCTTCCGACCACGGCAGATCGCGCTCGGGCGGCGAATCGGAGAGCATGAACCAGCGGATCGCGTCAGCGCCGTAAGTCGCGATGATATTGTCGGGGTCGACGACGTTCTTCTTCGACTTCGACATCTTGATGACCCGGCCGATCTCCACCGGTGCGCCATCGGCCTTGAGGCTGGCGGATTCACCGCCGCGCTCGATTTCATCGGGTGAGAAATATATCGGCTGGCCGTTCGATCCATCGACGCGGCTGTACGTCTCATGCGTCACCATCCCCTGCGTGAACAGGCTGGCGAAAGGCTCGGCGAAGTCGATCAGGCCGATGTGCTGCAGCGCGCGCGTCCAGAAGCGGGCATAGAGCAGGTGGAGGATCGCGTGCTCGATTCCGCCGATATACTGTTCCACCGGCAGCCACTTGGCGAGCACATCGCGGTCAAACGGCTTGTCCGAAGGCTGGCTGGCGAAGCGCAGAAAATACCACGACGAATCGACGAATGTATCGAGCGTATCGGTCTCACGCACCGCCGGCTTGCCGCACTTGGGGCAATCGACGTGCTTCCACGTTGGGTGGCGCAGCAGCGGGTTGCCCGGCGTCTGGAAATCGACATACTCGGGCAGCATCACGGGAAGCTGCTTCTTCGGCACTGGCACCACACCGCAAAGCTCGCAGTGGATGAACGGGATCGGCGTGCCCCAGTAACGCTGGCGTGAAACACCCCAGTCACGCAGGCGGTATTGCGTCTCTGCCGTGCCCCAGCCTTCGTGGGCCGATTTGGCGATGATCTGCGCCTTGGCCTCTTCGATAGTCAGGCCGTTCATCCAGCCGGAATTCACCAGCCGTCCGGGGCCGGTATAGGCCTCATTGCCCTCAAACGTCTCGCCATCGTTGTCACCATCGGCGACCACGCGGCGCACCGGCAGTTCGTACTTACGGGCAAAGTCGAGATCGCGCTGGTCGTGCGCGGGGCAACCGAAGACCGCGCCGGTACCGTAATCCATCAGCACAAAGTTCGCGACATAGACCGGCAGATGCCAATGAGAATCGAGCGGATGCTCTACCGAAAGGCCGGTGTTAAAGCCCAGCTTTTCTGCCGTTTCCAGCTCCGCAGCGGTAGTCCCACCGCGCTTGCATGTCGCGATGAAGTCTTGCAGCTCGGGCGCATTGGCAGCAAGCGAGTGAGCCAGCGGATGATCGGCAGCAATCGCCAGAAAACTCGCGCCGTAAAGTGTGTCGGGCCGGGTGGTGAACACCTCGATGCCATTGTCCGTGTCCACCAGCTTGAAGGTGGCGCGCAGGCCCTGGCTCTTGCCGATCCAGTTTTCCTGCATCGTGCGGACCTTTTCGGGCCACTTGTCGAGGCTGCTCAGCCCCTCCAGCAGTTCATCGGCGAACTGGGTGATCTTGAGGAACCACTGCGAAAGCTTGCGCTTTTCCACCAGCGCGCCAGAGCGCCAGCCACGCCCGTCGATCACCTGTTCGTTGGCCAGCACGGTCATATCGACCGGATCCCAGTTGACGGCGCTCTCCTTGCGGTAAACCAGACCCGCTTCGTAGAGATCGAGGAACAGCGCCTGTTCCTGTCCGTAATAGTCCGGCTCGCAAGTGGCGACCTCACGACTCCAGTCGAGCGCAAAGCCCAGCCGCTTGAGCTGCGCCTTCATGTTGGCGATGTTGTCTCGCGTCCAGCCGCCGGGGTGAACGCCCTTTTCCATCGCAGCGTTTTCCGCCGGCATGCCGAAGGCATCCCAGCCCATCGGGTGGAGCACTTCAAAGCCCTGCATCCGCTTGGTGCGGGCGAGCACATCACCCATGGTGTAATTGCGCACGTGGCCGATGTGGATGCGCCCCGATGGATAGGGAAACATCTCCAGCACGTAGCTCCGCGGCTTGGCGCTGTTATCGTCGGCGCGGAAGCACTGGGCCTGATCCCAGGCGGCCTGCCAGCGGGCATCTGCGGATGATGGATCGAAACGATCAGGGGTATTGGCGGAAGTCATGGCCGCGTCTCTAGCCGCTGCGATGGGCTTGTCGAGTGGGCTTGTGGTTTAAGTCCGCCAATCCTGCCGACGCAAGCGCTCAGCCAACGCATATTCGCCCCATCCCCTCTTCGTCATCCTGAACTTGTTTTGGGATCCATCGGGCCGCAAGTCCGGTGCTAACCGGATAGACGCAAACCGAGAGGCCTTATCAACAACACAAAGCTTCGGTCTGAGTTGGAAAATGGATCCTGAAACAAGTTCAGGATGACGGAATTGGATGAGATTAGACGTGACCCGCTCGTGCGCCGCGAATGCGGGAGTCCATACGCAGTCTGAACGGTAGCTAGCGTAAAATTGCCAGCGGTCCCGGATCAAGTCCGGGACGGCGGCTTACTTCGCAATCGCCCCACGGCGCAGATCACGAGCCTTGGTCAGGATGATGTCTTCCAGCTTCTGCACGGTTGCCGCAGCGACGGGAGCATCAACCCAGACGCCGTTCTGGGCAGTCTGGCGGCTGGCAGCGACGCGCAGCGCATCGGCGCGCAGATCCTGATCGAGAATGGCAACAGTCACCTTCATGCGCTCGCCCGGGTTCTTGGGGTTGGCGTACCAATCGGTAACGATAACACCACCGTTCGAATCGGTTTGGACCAGCGGCATGAACGACAGGGCATCAAGGCTGGCGCGCCACAGGTAGGAATTAACACCGATCGTGGTGATCCGCGAGGCGGCGAGATCGGCCTTGGGGCGGCCCTTGCTTCCGCAGGCAGTCAGCCCCAGCGCCAGCACGGCAACCATCGCGGCCTGTGCCACAAGCTTCATCCCGGAGGCATTACGACCCAGATCGGAGGTGCCAGTCATCTTCTGCTCAATTCCCGTCATTAGTCTGGTTACCCTGCCCGGCAAGGCAAGGACACAAGCAGCCTCTATAGCCGCGCCCATGCCAGCGGCAAGGGCTTCGTTTCGGCAAAGACCATGCAACGATCACGCTTTAACGCGCAGTGAACGGCGGGGAGGGAAGGTAGACAAGCGAATCCGCTTGGAAAATCGCTCTTTGAGGCGCAAAATCGCCCCAGGTCGTGCAGTCTGTTCGGGCAAGGTTCAGGCTGTCTGAGCGAAAATATCGCCGCGGTTCATAGAGGAAGTCAGGTGTAAATTTGAGTCTGCAGGCAGCCATCAGTGATCGGAAGGCCTTTGGCCTGTCCCCCGCCACGCTGATCAGCGTGGCTGTGGCCCTGCTCGCCCTGCCGAGCGCCGTGATGGCCTTTTCCGCCCGGTTCGATGCCGGAAGCAGCACGCTTGCCGCATCAGATCCGATCTCGTCCTTTGTTCCCACCGCCGCCGACCCCCGGCTCGCCCGCAAGATCGCGGTCGCAAGCCTGCCGCGCGGAGAAGTATTCCGCTTTACGCCAGCTGGCATTTCAACCCGACCAGAACGTTCGGTAACGGTGGCGGTGCGAGTTGATGCCACAACGGCGCGGGCGATCACCGTCAGCGGATCGCTCGGCCAGCGTCAGATGCCGGTAGTGGTTGCCGCGCTTTCACCGGTGCGCATTGCGCCGACCGCATATAGCCTTGGCAATCAGCGCACCGGCCAGGGGATTGCCCTGCCATCTGAAATTCGCCGGATCGATATGCCCGATCTTTCCGCCTATACGCCAAGTTCCGGGGCAAAAGACCTGCCCTCGCGCTTCAATCCACGCCTCTCGCTGGATGCGCGCGAGAAGACCGGCCGATCCCCGCGCACCTTTGAAGCCAACGGCGAACAGACTGTCGATCTTGGTGGTGCCTATCGCCTCGGCAAAAACCTCGATGTCACCGCCGGCGTTCGCTATTCGCAAGAACGTGACCGGCTGGTACCGTTGACTGATGGCAAGAAAGATAGTCAGGCGGTTTACGTCGGCACTCAGTTCCGGTTCTAACTGGTCCGCACCAGAAAAATACAGTCATTGAAAATGTTAAAATCGGCCAAGTTCCTCGCCGAATAGCAATGCAGCCGCTTGCTCAGTTGCAAGGTCGCTCCTAATCTCCATTCACCGCCGGCGCTGCAACGGACCGGGGCACCCGAGGTGAGGACTTCATTTATGGCACGAGTGGCAATCGTAACTGGCGGAACGCGCGGCATTGGCGAGGCGATCAGCCTGGCGCTCAAGCAAATGGGCTTCACCGTCGCGGCTAATTATGGCGGCAACGATGCCCGTGCCCAGGAATTCGCCGCCCGCTCCGGGATCCCGGTCTATCGCTGGGATGTGGGCGATCACGAGGCCTGCATTGCTGGTTGCGCGCAGGTCGCTGCCGATCTTGGCCCGGTTGATGTCGTGGTCAACAATGCCGGCGTGACGCGCGATGGCGTGCTCCATAAAATGAGCTTTGAAGACTGGAACGATGTCATGCGCATCAATCTGGGCGGCTGCTTCAACATGGCCAAGGCAACTTTCCCCGGCATGCGCGAGCGCGGCTGGGGGCGGATCGTTAATATCGGTTCGATCAACGGTCAGGCAGGTCAATACGGTCAGGTCAACTATGCCGCCGCCAAGTCTGGCATCCACGGATTTACCAAAGCCCTGGCACAAGAGGGCGCAAAGTTCGGCGTAACTGTAAACGCCATTGCTCCCGGCTACGTCGACACAGACATGGTCGCCGCCGTGCCTGCACCAGTGCTGGAAAAGATCGTCGCCAAGATCCCCGTTGGTCGCCTCGGTCAGGCCAGCGAAATCGCCCGCGGCGTGGCCTATCTCTGCTCGGAAAACGCCGGGTTCATCACCGGATCGACGATGTCGATTAATGGTGGGCAGCATATGTATTGAGGGTGGCAGAACTCTACCACCCCCCGGTCAAACGCTCGGTCGAGATTGCCGGACACAAGACCTCGATCAGCCTCGAGCCGCTGTTCTGGGATATGCTGAAAGCCGCCGCCGAGGCTGAGGGCGTGCCGGTGAACGCGATCGTCGCGCAGATCGATGTCGAGCGGATTGCCGCCGAGACGCCGCCGGGCCTCGCGGGGGCAATCCGGCTGTGGTTGGTATCAAAGCTGGCTGAGCAGCAATCCAGCGAGGGCTGAAACTTCCAGCACTTCGATCACCCCGCGCTTGAACCTGAACAGCATCAGCGCGGCGACCGCAGCGATCACCGCTGCCCGCCAGTCAAACCCAGCAATTTCACCGCGCGCGAACAGCACGTACAGGGCAAACCACAGCGCCAGATTGCCAATAACGCCCACCACCGCAGCCGTGATCGCCGCCAGCGCCGCCTGCAAAGCCGGCACCCGCTCGAGCCGGTCCATCCACGGCGCGCAGGCGAAGATCCACAGGAAGCAGGGGGCGAAAGTCACCCAAGTCGTCAGGCCGGCGCCAAGCAATCCCGCCAACAGCGGCGTGAACGGCGCGGGCGCGCGCCACGCGGCGAGGAAGCCCGTAAACTGCGTTACCATGATCAGTGGTCCGGGCGTGGTTTCCGCCAGCCCCAGCCCGTCAGCCATCTCGCCCGGAGCCAGCCAGTGGTAATGCTCCACCGTCGCCTGCGCCATATAGGCAAGCACCGCATAAGCCCCGCCGAAGGTCACAACCGCGAGTTTTGAGAAGAAGGCGCCGATCTGCCACAGCACGTGATCGGTCCCGAGGCTCGCCGCGATAAGCGCCATCGGCGCGGCCCAGATCACCAGCCAAATCGCCACGGTGCCGAGTGTCTGCACGGCCAGCTTGCGCTTGGGCGGCAGCGTGGCAGCGTCACCTGAATGATGGTGCGCACCAAGCCATTCCGGGCGGGTACGCCCTGCGAGTGCCCCCACCAGCCCCGCGCTAAGGATCACCAGCGGGAAGGGAGCCTTGACCAAAGCCAGCAACAGAAACGCGATCCCCGCCAGCACCAGCTTGAACTGCGTCCCCAGCGCCCGCTTGCCAATGCGAATCAGCGCCTGCGCGACCACCGCCAGCACCGCCGCTTTGATCCCGAGGAACAGCGCAGCAAACCACGTCAGCCCCGAGGCC